>CANRJJ010000070.1 GCA_947630895.1 uncultured Wohlfahrtiimonas sp.
ACAGCAACTTATGAGTTACATCGCCGCAATGGGCGATATGCACTTTGTTCTATGTGTATTGGCGTAGGGCAAGGAATCGCATTAATCATTGAGAAAATATAATAAAGAAACACCATGGAGGAGAAGTATGAGATTTGAAAATAAAGTTGTTGTGGTTACAGGTGCAGCGCAAGGTATTGGAAAAGGCGTTGCTTTAAATGTCGCTAAAGAGGGCGCGAAAGTAGTATTGGTTGATCGCTCTCCTTTAGTGAAAGATGTGGGTGATAGCATTCGTAAAGATGGCGGCGATGCGATTGAAGTTTCGGCAGATTTAGAAACTTATGAAGGTGCTGAGCACGCAATTCAGGAAGCTTTAATCAAATATGGCACGGTTGATATTTTAATTAATAACGTCGGTGGTGCGATTTGGATGAAGCCTTTTGAAGAGTTTACGGGTGAGCAAATTGTCAAAGAAGTGAATAGATCTTTGTTCCCAACATTATGGAGTACAAGAGCAGCGTTGCCTGTTTTTTTGAAAAACAATAAAGGCGTCATTGTGAATGTTTCTTCGATTGCCACAAAAGGCATTCATCGTGCGCCATATTCAGCTTCTAAAGGTGGCGTGAATGCTTTGACGGCTTCATTGGCATTTGAATATGCTGATCGTGGCATTAGAGTGAATGCAGTTGCAACTGGCGGAACAGAAGCACCTGCGAGATTAATTCCTAGAAATGAACAGAAAATTTCAGAGCAAGAGCAAGCTTGGATGCAAGAAGTGGTGGATCAAACCGTTGCATCTAGCTATATGAAACGTTATGGAACAATCGACGAACAAGTTAAAGCGATACTATTTTTAGCTTCTGATGATTCATCATACATCACGGGTACAGTTGTCCCTGTGGGCGGCGGCGATCAAGGTTAGTTTTACCTATATTTATAAAAATTTATTTTTTAAGGTTTAAATATGCAAAAACATTAAATTTCGGAATTGATCAGCCAAAATTCGATCTCATCATTTCAATGGCGCATTTTTATATTATGCTTTTTAATCGCTATTTTTGATGGTTTTGATACACAAGCAATAGCCTTTACTGGCCCTGAAATTATTAAATACTTTGAACTGACATCAGGTGGTTTAGCACCCATTATGACGGCTGGAACAGTCGGAATGGTATTAGGTGCAATGATTTTAGGCATTATTGGTGACAAAATCGGTCGCCGCCCAGCTTTATTAGGTGCCACTTTAGTGTTTGGTATTGCAACATTACTAACGGCATTCTCTAATGATACGACTCATATTTTAATACTGCGTTTTATTGCAGGATTAGGTATGGGTGGTGCAACGCCAGTTTTATTATCTTTAGTGGCGGAATATTCACCAACCAAGCATAGAGGAACAGCAATGACTGTTGTACTTTTAGGCTTGCCAGGTGGTGCGATTATTGGTGGTTTATTGGCAGCAAAAATTATGCCAATTATCGGTTGGCAAGGTATTTTCCTGACAGGTGGTACAGCGCCATTGTTCTTATTAGTGGTGTTATATTTCTTATTACCAGAATCATTGCATCATTTGTCATTGAAAGATAACAATCAAGGCAGAATCAAAGCAATTTTACAAAAAATTGTGAAAAATGTGCCTGAAGGTACTTATGTTTCAGAGCAAGAAAATGCAGTAAAAACTAGTATTGCAGGTTTATTAAGTAAAGAGTTGGCACGCAATACCATCGCGATTTGGGCTGTTTATTTCTTTAACTGGATTTCATGGTTCTTATTACTTTCATGGTTACCGACTGTTTTGAGAGTATCAGGGTTAGAAGCAACACAAGCACCGATGGGAACAGTAGTAGTCAATAGTGTATTTATTATCTGTGCTTTGCCATTAGCAGCGATCTTGCCGAAATTTAATGTTAAAACAATTTTAGTCTGCATGTTCTCTTTAGGTATTGCGATCTGTTTCGGCTTATTTGCTGTTAATAATCTTTGGTTCTGGGTATTTGTTTTGGCTGGTGCGGCAGGTTTAGGTATTGGCGGACAGCAAATTGTATTGAACTATATGGTATCCAAAATTTATCCAACTAATGTGCGTGCAACTGCAACAGGTTGGGCGATTGGATGTGGAAGAATTGGTGCAATTTTAGGTGCTGCAAGTGGTGGTTATATTTTAGATAGCTTTGGTGTGAAAGGATATTACTTAACACTAGCTGTTCCACTTGTATGTGCTTTGTGTGCTTTGATGCTAGTAAAAATGAAAGAAGCATAAAATTATTGAGCTTGATTGCTAAAAGCCTTATGTAAAACATAAGGCTTTTTTTGTGCATATTTTTTATTTTGAATTATTATCAATGAGCTAATGCAAAATATAAAGGATAAAAATAATGAGATTATTCCAAAAAAAATATTGGTTATTGTCACTTGCAGTTGTTTTATCGTTGAGTGCTTGTCAGCCAAAACAAGAAGAAGCACTTGAAAAACCTAAAGAGCAATCGGTCATTAATAAAATTACAATTTTGCACACTAATGATCATCATGGTCATTTTTGGCACAACGAAAATGGTGAATATGGATTAGCCGCACAAAAAACATTGGTGGATAATATTCGTAAAGAAGTGGCTGAAAATGGTGGCTCATTACTGCTTTTATCAGGTGGCGATATTAATACGGGCGTGCCAGAATCTGATTTACTCAATGCTGAGCCTGATTTTAAAGGCATGAATTTAGTGGGTTATGATGCCATGGCATTGGGTAATCATGAGTTTGATAATTCAATGCAAATCTTGAAAGAGCAAGAAAATTGGGCAGAATTTCCATTTTTATCCGCCAATATTTATGACATTAATACAGACCAACGATTGTTTAAGCCTTATGAGATTTTTGAAAAAAATGGTGTGAAAATTGCGGTGATTGGCTTAACTACAGATGATACAAGCCGTTTGGTGAATCCTGAAAATATACAAAGTGTAGAGTTTCGCGTTCCTGCTGTAGAAGCTAAAAAAGTTGTGGAAGAGCTGAGAGAAATCGTAAAGCCTGATATTACAATCGCTGTGACGCATATGGGACATTATGATGATGGTAATCATGGTTCAAATGCTGCGGGCGATGTCGAAATGGCACGAAGTTTGCCAGAAGGTTATTTGGATCTCATTGTGGGCGGGCATTCGCAAGATCCTTTATGTATGTCAGAAGAAAACAAAAGTGAAAAGCAAAAAAACTATATTCCTGGCACAGCTTGTCAGCCTGATCAGCAAAATGGTACATGGATTGTGCAAGCTCATGAATGGGGGAAATATGTTGGTCGTGCGGATTTTGAGTTAAAAGATGGTCAATTAGAGTTAAAAAGTTATCAATTAATCCCTGTGAATCTTTCAAAAAAAGAAACCAAAGAAGACGGCACAACAGAGCGGACTTATTATACTGAAGAAATTCCGCACAATGCCGAAATGCTGGAGTTACTCACTCCATATCAAGAAAAAGGCAATGAGCAATTGAGCATTAAAATTGGTTCAGTGGACGAAAAGCTCATGGGTGATCGTAGTCAAGTGCGCTTTGAGCAGACGAATTTGGCGCATTTAATTTTAGCGGGCATGATGGATCGTGCTAGTGCTGATTTTGCGATTATGAGTGGCGGTGGCATTCGTGATTCTATCGAATCAGGTGACATTACTTATAAAGATGTTTTGAAAGTTCAGCCATTTGCTAATGAGTTGGTTTATGTTGATTTTACAGGGGAAGAGGTGATCCCTTATATAGAAGCTGCAGCGAATATGAAAGAAGGCTCGGGCGCTTATGGGCAGTTTTATAATGTCAGCTTTACTATTGATCAGAATGGCAAGATTGCTAATGTGATGATTGGTAATGAAACTGTTGATCCTACTAAAAATTATCGAATGGCGACTTTAAATTTTAATGCGCTTGGTGGCGATGGTTATCCTGTGATTACCAATCATCCAAAATATACGAGTACAGGCTTTGTAGATGCTGAAGTTTTGAAAGATTATATTGAGAAAAATTCATCTTTAAAGGCTGTGGATTATGCTCCGATAAAAGTAGGCAAAGAATAATAAAGAATATTATGTGTTAAAATTCTCCATCTCAATTTAGGCAATGTTATTGATTAATTCATAAATAACATTGCCTTATCTTATTTGTATCTTCAATTTGGTGAATCATGCTTTTATCCATTAAAAATAACTGGTTCTGGAACATTCGTCATGATGTTTTGGCCGGTTTAGTCGTCGCGTTAGCGCTTATTCCTGAGTCCATTGCTTTTTCTATCATTGCAGGTGTTGATCCTAAAATTGGATTATATGCATCGTTTTGTATTGCCATTGTGATTTCTTTTGCAGGTGGACGACCTGCGATGATTTCAGCTGCGACTGGAGCTATGGCTTTATTAGTCGTAGATTTAGTCAAAGATTATGGCTTGCAATATCTGCTAGCAACAACAATTTTAACGGGTATTTTACAAGTTTGTGCAGGCTATCTGAAAATGGGTGCTTTAATGCGATTTGTACCAAGTTCCGTTGTCACAGGTTTTGTGAATGCTTTGGCGATATTAATCTTTATGGCACAATTGCCCGAACTTACGAATGTGGCTTGGTATGTTTATCCGATCACTTTGGCAGGTTTAGCGATAGTTTATTTATTTCCGTATATTCCAAGGATTGGTAAATTACTGCCAGCGCCATTAGTTTGCATTGTTGTGTTGACGCTATTTGTATCGGTAACAGGATTAGATTTAAGAACTGTGGGTGATATGGGTGAATTGCCAGATGCTTTGCCTGTATTTTTAATCCCTGATATTCCATTTAATCTAGAAACATTGAGGATTATATTACCGTACGCTTTGGCTTTAACAGTTGTCGGTTTGTTAGAGTCTATGATGACGGCCACAATCATTGATGATTTCACAGATACAACGAGTGATAAAAACAGAGAGTGCAAAGGGCAAGGGATTGCCAATGTTGTCACTGGCTTTATGGGCGGAATGCCAGGTTGTGGAATGATCGGGCAGTCTGTGATTAATGTGAAATCAGGCGGCCGTACTCGATTATCAAGCTTTTGCGCAGGCTTATTTTTATTGATTATGGTTGTATTTATGTCGGATTGGATCAGCATTATTCCGATGGCAGCATTGGTAGCTATTATGATCATGGTTTCCATTGGCTCATTTGACTGGAATTCAGTGCGTGACTTCCGTAGAAAACCTAAGTTTGTGAATATCGTCATGTTAGTGACAGTTGCAGTGGTTTTATATACGCATAATCTAGCTTATGGCGTGGTCACAGGAACATTATTGGCGATGATCTTCTTTGTTTATAAAGTAGAGAAGTTGTTCAGCATTCGTTCAATGGTAAATGAAGCAGAAACGCATCGTCGATATATCATTAAAGGGCAAGTGTTTTTCAGCTCAAGTGATAAATTTATGCAGTCATTTGATTTTAAAGAGACATTAAAATATGTGGTAATCGATGTATCTGATGCCCATTTATGGGATGTAACTGCGATATTGGCATTAGATCAAGTGGTGAATAAATTTAAACAAGCCGGCATTTCAGTGACGATTGAGGGCTTAAATGAAGAAAGCACTCATTTATTATCTAAGTTTAGTCAGCATGATGATTTGGTGAAAAGTTAAGCAATCTTTAAACAGGCTAAATAAATAGGTACTCTTTAGCCTGTCTTTATATGTGATTATTCTTGTGTTAGTTGAATGCCCCATTGTTGAGCAATGGATTTTAAATTTTCATGACTTAACCAAGAGTTTAATTTATTCATCAGCTCTACATTGTCTTTTTGAGTCATGTAGATTTGAAAGTTTTCTGTTCCTTCAAAGGGCACTGAATTTGTGACACAGAAACTCTCAGGTTCATGATACTGATAGTAATTACCCTCGATCATATCTGTGATCATCATATCAGCTGTTTTTTCGCGTATCATTTGGATGTTTTGGATATTATCAGGTGTACGTACAATTGTTGCATCAGCTAAATTTGCATTCACAAATCTTTCGTTTGTTCCACCTGGGTTTACAGCCACAACTGTTGATTTTTGATTGATGTCTGCTAAGGTTTTTAAATTCTCTGCTTTTTCACATTGAGCCATGGCAACTTTACCATCAGGAATTAATGGTTTGGTTAATAAAAATCTCTCATTACGATCTTGAGTAAAAGAAATTCCGCCCATTGCAATATCAAATTTATCAGCTTCTAAATCTTGTGATAAGTTTGACCAACTTGTAGGGACAAACTCTAATTGAATGTTCCAATTTTTGGCTAGAGCATTTGCAACATCAATATCATAGCCAACTAAAGCATCATTTTTATGAAAAGCTAATGGAGCATAATCACCGGGTACACCTATTTTTAAAATTCCAGACTGTTCGATACTATCTAATGGTCGAGCTTCGATAATATTAAAGCTTAAAAAAATTATCGTAGTTAGCAGTAAGTTTTTTTTGATCATTATTATTTTCCTCCTAGGATTGTTATATGTACATATTAATAAACTGATAATCTATATCAGTCTTTACATAATTGAATCAAGTGTTATTTAATAAAAATATAAACTTAATCTGGAGATAAATAATGAAAAAAATCATGAATCAACCTGAAACAATGATTATGGAAATGTGTAAAGGTCTTGTGATCGCAAATCCAAAGTTAGAATTATTATCAAAATATAAAGTGATTAAGAAAAAAGAGATTAATAAAGCCAAAGTGACATTAATCAGTGGTGGTGGCAGTGGGCATGAGCCAGCACATGCAGGATTTATTGGCACAGGAATGTTGGATGCTGCAGTTTGTGGAGATATTTTTGCATCGCCTTCTCAGATACAGGTTTATCAAGCCATAAAAAGCACGGTGAGTGATAAAGGCACGTTACTCATCATTAAAAATTACAGCGGCGATATTATGAATTTCCAAAATGCCGCTTATTTAGCAGAAATGGATGGTATTACCGTTGATTATGTCAAAGTGGATGATGATATTGCAGTGCAAGATAGCTTATATACAGTTGGGCGAAGAGGTGTTGCAGGTACCATATTTGTGCATAAAATTGCAGGTGCCGCAGCTGAACAAGGATTATCATTGGCTGAAATAAAATCAGTTGCACAAAAAGCGGCAAATAATGTGCGTAGCTTAGGATTTGCTTTTAATTCTTGCACTGTGCCAGCGAAAGGTACACCAACCTTTGTATTGCCCGAAGATGAAATGGAGTATGGTGTTGGTATTCATGGTGAGCCAGGCATTCGTCGTGAAAAAATTATTTCAGCGGAAGCATTAGCAGAGCGAATGACCAATGCTTTGATAGAAGATATGAAAGTGAAGCCAGCAGATTCAGTGGCTTTATTAATTAATGGATTTGGTGCAACACCATTATTAGAACTTTATATTCTTAACTATTATGTTTCTAAAATTTTGGTCAAAAAAGGCATCTCGGTCGATAAAATATTTGTCGGTAATTATATGACAAGCATTGATATGGCTGGAGCTTCAGTTTCGATTTTACATTTAGATGATGAGTTGAAAACATATTTGCATGCATATAGCGATGCGCCTGCATTTCATGTCGCAGAGAATGAAAACCACTCACTGGATATTTCAGTTTTGCATGATGAAAAAGTCGCAGATAAAAAAGAACAGCAAGCCTTAGACTTTGGCAGTAATGAAATCAAAGATAAAATCACATACGATAATATGAAATATTTGATTCATGAAATGGGTGAAATCATTATTCAAAATGAACAAGCATTTTGTGATTTAGATTCTCATGCTGGCGATGGTGATTTTGGTATGAGCGTAGCCAAAGGATTTAAACAACTGAAAGAAGAATGGCCTCAAATCATTCAAAATTCACACAATATTGAAGAGTTTTTAGATCATTGTTCGCACATCATTATGGAATATTGTGGTGGTGCTTCTGGGCCAATTTGGGGTTTTGCATTTAAATCAGCCGCGAAAAGCTGTGTAGGTAAAGATGCTTTGAGTATTCAAGATTTTGCTGAATTACTACAGGCTGCGGTGAATGGCATTCAAACTGTAGGTGAGCGATCATTTGGACGCGGTGCAGTTGTGGGAGATAAAACTTTAATTGATGCTTTGGTACCATGTGCAGATAGTTGGTCAGCATCGCCAAAATCATTTAAAGAAGCCTTTGTACAAGGGGCTGAAGCTGCGGTTGAAGGCGCTAAGAAAACTGAATTGATCACCGCAAGAATGGGCAGAGCAGGCACGGTTGGCGAGCGCAGTATTGGTTATCCTGATGCGGGTGCGCATGCATTAGGTGTGATTTTCACGGCGTTAACCAATCAGCTTAAATTTAATTAGTTGATATTTAAGAATAACAATCGCTATCAGCACTTAATTTAGAGAGATAAATAAGTGCTTTTTTGCTTATTTTATGCGCACATTTTGCAGTAAAAATTTTCATAGTCATCATTTTTGAAAAAATCGGAGTAAACTGTTCGGCAGTCGATCAGTGTGAAT
>CANRJJ010000071.1 GCA_947630895.1 uncultured Wohlfahrtiimonas sp.
CCATCATTATTTCTTTCTTCTATATACGCAAGAACTTCAGGATATTCACGAAGCCATGAGCGCACTTTATTTTTTAATACAGGCGTAGAGTTTTTAGAACCCAATCCACTCCCATGAATAATACGCCCACATACACCTTTTGACTGAACGTAATAGCAAAATTCCGTTAATAACTCCTCCACATGCTCTAGTTTGACACCATGCAAATCTAAGTTAGATACAATCTGATAAGCACTATTCTGTAACTTTTGAATATCGCGATTACCTCTACCATTTTTCGAATGTATTTTGGGTGCTTCTTCGTAAGATTCACCCACATAAAAATATTCATATTCTTTTTCTTCAACAACAGGCTGCACTCGAATCTTTTTTCGAACAGGCGTTAGCACAACCGTATCAGACTCAATTCTTTTCACATTGACCATTAATTCTTGAAAAGATAATTCTTTCTCTACAGTTTTTTTAGTTGCTTGAATTTTATTCACTTCTGCCTGTTTACGAAGTGTCTTTTTCAATGCCTTGAGTTTGTGTTGATAATTATCTGTCATGCCAAATTAATACAATAAATGAGTCAATAAAGGACTTATTGTAACTCAAATACTTAAATTTCTAGCCAATTCTATATAAATTGATCAGAGATTCCACTAGCGCTTTCTTTTCAGTCAGCAATGTCAAATCCCCACGGCTTTCCATGTTTAATCGTAACAATGGTTCTGTATTAGATGCTCGAACATTTAAACGCCATTCTGGAAAAATCAATGTTAAGCCATCTAATCTTTCTTTAATCGGCTGATCTTGTGCAAAATAATTTTCGATGAATTTAATAACCTCATCACTATCTCTAACTTTATAATTCAATTCACCCGTACAAGGAAATGCTTGAATACTTGCTTCTACCCAACTTTTCAACGGACGATCTGTCACTGAAATTAACTCAGCGATCAACAGCCATGGAATCATGCCTGAATCACAATAAAAGAAAGATTTAAAATAATGGTGAGCACTCATTTCACCACCATAAATTGCATCCACTTCTC
Source organism: uncultured Wohlfahrtiimonas sp. (assembly GCA_947630895.1). GTDB lineage: Bacteria > Pseudomonadota > Gammaproteobacteria > Cardiobacteriales > Wohlfahrtiimonadaceae > Wohlfahrtiimonas. The sequence continues at coordinate 1,038 of CANRJJ010000071.1, forward strand.
GCATTGTTTGTTTAATGCAAGAATGCCCACCTTTAGAGATAATTGCCTCACCACCATTTTGATGAGCAATTTCTTCAGTGTTCCAAGTTAATCGTGTATCCATCACAATTTTACTTTTAGGGTGTTTAATCAACATTTGCTGAGCAATCAAGCCCATCAAATAATAGCCCTCAATAAAATTACCTTCATGATCAAAGAAAAAACAACGATCACAATCACCATCCCAAGCAATCCCAAAATCAGCTTGATGCTCAATAACAGCACGAGATGTAGTCTGTCTATTCTCTGGTAAAAGTGGATTAGGAATGCCATTTGGAAAACTCCCATCTAGCTCATAGTTAATTTTAATCCACTCGATCGGTAAATGTGGCATCAAGAGCTCTAATGCCAAAGCAGCACAACCATTACCTGTGTTAGCAACTATCTTTAGGGGCTTAATTTTTTCAAGATCAACATAACTTAATAAATGATTAATATAGTCTGTTTTATCATCATACTGAACTGATCTTCCATCATGATTGAATGGTTTAAATTCTTGATTTTTAATTCGATCTTTTAATAACCATAAACCTGTATCTTTACCCAATGGTGCACTATTTTTCAGTGATAGTTTCATACCGTTATAATCCATAGGATTATGACTAGCTGTCACCATAATTCCACCATCACTTTTTAAATTAGATGTTTGAAAACTTACCTCTTCCGTGCCACATAAGCCTAATGCAATTACATTTACGCCAGATTCTAATAAACCTTTTGCCAAAGCATCATATAAAACTAAACTTGATTCACGAATATCATGCCCGATCACAACATTTTCAGGTAGAAACTCACTGGCATATGCTCTACCTAAGTTATAGGCAAAATCAGGATTAATTTCGGTCGAAACTTTTCCACGGATATCATAAGCTTTAAAACATTCTAATTCGTTCATTACTCTTTAACTTTATTGATATTTGAAATAAAACAGTTAATAAAAAAGGGTTATGTATCATAACCCTTTAAACTTAAAATCAACTGATCAATTATGCAAATGGATCGTTCAAAACAATCGTTTCAGAACGGTCTGGACCTGTTGAAATTACATCAACTGGCGCACCGATTAATTGTTCAATACGCTTGATATATTTTTGTGCATTCACAGGCAATTCTTCAAATGATGCAACACCAACTGTGCTTTCAGCCCAACCTTCATGTGTTTCATAGATTGGTTTACATGCTGCAAAGCGCTCTGCACCGTAAGGAGGATAATCAACAACTTCACCATCCAATTCATAACCAGTACAAATTTTAACTTCTGGCATACCATCTAAAACATCTAATTTAGTTAAGCATAAACCTGAGATACTGTTTACTTCTACTGAGCGACGTAATACAGGTGCATCAAACCAACCACAACGACGCGCACGACCAGTTACAGAACCGAATTCATGACCACGCTCAGCCAAACCATAACCAACATCATCATGCAATTCTGTCGGGAATGGACCTGAACCAACGCGAGTTGTATAAGCTTTCACAATTCCCATTACATAATCAAAATACAGCGGACCAACACCTGTGCCAGCTGCCGCACCACCCGCTGATGTATTACTTGATGTCACAAATGGATAAGTACCATGATCAATATCTAAGAAAGTACCTTGAGCACCTTCATACATTACGCTCTTACCTTCTTTGCGTAAGATGTTTAATTCTTCTGAAACATCCGTCACCATTGGTAAAATACGTGGTGCTAAAGCCATAATCTCATTATAAACAGCTTCTACCGATAAAGGCTCTTTACCAAAGTAGTTTTGTAATACGAAGTTATGGAATTCCATAACTGCCGTCAATTTTTCTTTAAAACGTTCTGGGTAAAATAAATCTGCAACACGAACCGCGCGACGCGCAACCTTATCTTCATAAGTTGGGCCGATACCGCGACCTGTTGTACCAATTTTATTAACACCTAATTTTTCTTCACGCGCTAAATCAATCGCTATGTGATAAGGCATGACTAATGGACATGCTTCTGAAATTTTCAAACGCTTGTCAACATCTACACCCTTTGATAACAACTCATCCATTTCGCTCAATAAAGCAACTGGAGATAACACAACACCATTACCGATATAACAAGTAATGTGAGAACGCAAAATACCTGATGGAATCAAACGTAAAACAGTTTTTTCACCATTAATTACTAACGTATGCCCTGCATTATGACCACCTTGAAAGCGCGCTACTGCTGTCGCTTTTTCAGTGAGAAGGTCAACGATTTTACCTTTACCTTCATCACCCCATTGAGTGCCGACAACAATGACATTCTTACCCATCTGTATATTCCCCGATTCCAAATTTTGAATAAAAAAAAAAGAAATTCAATTGTTCAATATTTTATGCGATTAACTATTTTGGCTGAAAATATTGAAAGAACTCAGAATTTGTATCCAAAATTAAGATATCGCCATCTTTCTTGATACCTTTTTGATAAACTTCCAAGCTACGATTAAATTCATAAAACTCAGGATTAGCAGCATATGCTTGAGCATAAATCCTAGTTGCCTCAGCATCGCCTTCACCTCGCAACAATTCAGATTTCTTATAAGTTTCTGCCAATCTAATTTGACGCTCTTTATCAGCATTCGCTACTTTTTGAATATAAGCTGCTTCACCGCGCGCACGGAATGCTTTAGCTGCTCTTTCACGCTCTGTATTCATACGATCATAAACACTTTGCTTAACATCATCAGGTAGTTCAACGCCTTTAATACGCATATCTACAATTTCAATTCCATACTCATGACCAGTTTTTTGAATATTTTTCAAAATATCACTTTGAATCACTGAACGAACTGTACGATCTCGTTCATCATCAAAACCAGCCACAACTTCTTGCAAGTTACGGTTCGCAAATTCAGCACGATAGTTATCTTGTACAACTGGTTTCAATAAACTATTTAAACGTGTTGCATTTCCTTGAACACGCTCATAGAAAACCTTTGCATCATCAACACGCCATTGTACAAATGTATCGACGATCAAGTTTTTCTTTTCTAATGTTAAAAATGGTTCAGCATCTGTTTCTAACACTTGAAGACGTTTATCAAATTTTTTAACCTGATTGATAAACGGTACTTTAAAGTGAAGTCCTGGACCGATGTTATTTTCTTGCACAACACCGAATTGTAGACGAATAGCTGTTTCCCACTGTTTAACAATATAAACAGAATTAGCCAACAAAAAAGCTGCAATCGCAAGGCCAATTATGATTTGTGTAGTTCTCTGATTCATTCTTTGTCCTATTTTCTAAATTAACGACCATCAAGACGGCTACGAATAGACTTGTCTTGATTAGTTTCTTGTTGAGATAGATTATTTTTTTGACCTGCTGCTGGATTTGCTACATTACCAATCGCTGGCAATTTTTGAACAGGCAAAGCTTTACTCGTATCAGTAGTTTTTGATGAATCTGATTGCGTTCCACCTTTTAACAATTGATCCAATGGCAATACCATTAAATTATTGCTTTGAGTATTCATCAACACTTTATTCGTATCTTGGAAGATATTTTCCATAGCATCTAAATAAAGTCTTTGACGCGTCACTGACGGTGCTTGCGCATAAGCTTTATTCAACAATGTAAATCGACTCGCCTCACCTTCTGCCTTTTCGATCACACTTTGCTTATAACCTTCTGCTTTTGCTAATTCACGCTCAACTTCACCATCTAAACGTCCTAAAACATCAGCAACATAAGTATCAGCTTGGTTAATCATTCGTTGCTCATCTTCACGCGCTCTGATCGCATCCGTAAATGCTGCTTGAACTGGTTTTGGAGCCTGTGCATCCACTAAGTTTACATTAGTAATATTTAAGCCGATGTCATATTGATTCAATACAGCTTGCGCCAATGTTTTTACTTCAATCATCAACTGAGCACGACCTGAAGTTAAAATTTCATCTAAACTTGTTTGACCAACGCGTTCACGCACCGCACTTTCAACAACATCACGCAAAATAGCATCTGGATTTGTTGAAGCAAACCAATAGCTCGCAGGATTAGCACGATTGATTTCATACTGTACTTCTACGCGCACATCAACGATTGCTTCATCTTTTGTCAACATCATTGTTTCTTGACGTCCACCAATTACTGCTGAAAATCTATTTTCAACGTTGATAATACGATGCTCACCTAATGGTGAAGGAAATCTCCAATGCATACCAGGACCTGTCACAGCTTGCTCTTTACCTAAAAAGAGGACAACGGCATTTGTACCCGTTTGAACAATATATATGCCCGTTAACATCCATAGAATAAAAATTGCTAATGCACCAAAACCTAAGATTTTTGGGCTAATACCATTTTTGAAAGGCATATTATTTGACGGACGATTGCCACCGTTATTACCGCCATTGCCATTATTTCCATTTTTTTGTGATGATTTGCCTAAGACTTTATTTTTAAGGTCTTTTAACAATACATCTAAATCTGGCATTTCTTCTTGTTTAGGTTTTTGATTGTCACCACGAGAAGAATCTGGTTGATCACCATTGTTATTTCGATCTTTCGGCTCGTTCCAAGCCATTTCTAAAGTACTCTCTTTCATTTTTCCCTTAAATTAAAGAATTTTTTAGACAAAAGTAGGAGTAAATTACCAATATTTGTCATAAATTGCACCAAAAATCTCTACTTGAGGTATTTTTGGGCATCAGCATCATGTTTTTGTAATCGATCCCAGTCTGATTTATTCATAAATAACTCTAGAACAAATTCTCCAAACTCATTGATAGACTCATTTTTCACAGAATTCAACTCAAACAATTTAGCACGCAACCTTCCTTGAGATGGTGGCAAAATTATATTTTTTGAAATGTGTTTATCTTTAAAATAAACAGCAATCGCATCTTTCAATGCTTGGATACCTAAATCTTTTTCTGCAGAGATCCATACAGATTTTGGAAGACCTTGATCATTATTAATGACGTGCGGCTCTACATTGTCCAAACAGTCAATTTTATTATTCACTTTGATGCATGGAACTTGCTCTGCGCCAATCTCAGATAATACATTTGCAACTTGTTCACTTTTATATTCACGTTCAGAATCGGATGCATCGACAACTTCCAATAACAAATCTGCATCTACAGCACTTTGCAGGGTTGAATGGAAAGCTGCAACAAGTTCATGTGGTAGTTTAGAGATAAAGCCAACCGTATCTACTAAAATCACATCTCCTATATTCTCTAAAAACAGTGTTCTATGTTTAGGATCTAAAGTTGCAAAAAGCTTATCTTCAACATATGTTCCTGCATCTGTTAAACGATTAAATAAACTTGATTTACCCGCATTCGTATACCCAACAAGAGCTATTACAGGCACACCCATACGTTCACGCAAAGCTTGGCCTTGATGACGAACTTGTTGTACTTTTTCTAATTTTTTCTTTAATTGCTTGATGCGCAGACCAATCATTCGTTTATCCATCTCTAACTGAGATTCGCCTGGGCCACGTAAACCAACGCTCCCACCACGTAAACTATCTAGATGCGTCCACATTCTAACTAATCGTGAGGAAATATGGGTGAGCTGCGCTAGCTCAACTTGAAGTTTACCTTCAAAACTTTCCGCTCGTTGTGCAAAGATGTCTAAAATTAATGCTGTACGGTCAATAACACGAACTTGCAATAATTTTTCTAAATTTCTATTCTGGCTTGGGGATAATTCGTGATTAACAATTACCACATTGGCATCCAATGCAAGAACTGCTTCTTTAACTTCTTCTACCTTGCCAGTGCCTAAAAAATATTTTTGATTAGGGCTTGCGAGCTTTCCTTTAATAAGTAAAAGCTCGCTTACATCAGCAGCTTTAACCAACTCTTGAAACTCACTAATCTCTTCTGAGTGAGATTCTTGAGATTGTAGAGATACTAAAACTGCTTGGTCACCTTGATTTGATTGACTTTCGTTTTCAAACATTCTGTATATGTTTCACGCAAAAGATCAATTCTATCATGTATTTCTAATTAGATTGTGATTTCAGTTTCAGCTTCTTCTTGAACTGCTTCTTCACCATCAAAGCTCACACGAATGCTGCGTGCAGGTACAATTGTAGAAATTGCATGTTTATAAATCATTTGGCTAACATTAGAACGCAATAAAACAACAAACTGATCAAAAGATTCAACTTGTCCTTGTAGTTTAATACCGTTAATCAAATAAATTGATACCGGAATCTTTTCCTTACGGAGCACATTTAAAAATGGGTCCTGTAGAGATTGAGATTTTGCCATTGTTATATCCTTCACTAATAATTAATTAATTTTGTTTGAGAAAATTGTTACTTCTTTTTTTTACTACTTCTAATAATGCTGTTACATTTAAATTATAATTTAAATGTTGTAAATCTTTGTAGTGAGTAAAGCCTTTATCCATAAATATGTGGACAATAATCTTTTAATCAATACATGACTTATTTAGCATTGGTTCGCGATCGTCATACAGATGATAAAAAAGTATAGAACATTTCTAAAAAAATTAGCGTTTCAAGATACAATTATTATCGATCTCTATGCAATTGGGTGTTACAGGCCCAATTTTCGCATACTTAATTTTAGATAAAACATTCAGTAACTATCGTTTCTACTGATAACACTAGCTATGAATTGCTGTTATCTATAAATTTGGAGATAGCACATCTTAAATTCATTTTTTTATACGTCAAGCATTATTATTTTTTCAATGAAAATTTACAAACCTTATGTATTATATCCTTTTTTTTAAAATATATAATTCATTTTTTATATAGCCAATTGTATCTTTAATGAAACTAACTGTTTCATAATCACCACTATTCACCCTTAATTTATTAATGTAATAAAATATTATGAGCAAAATAAAAAAGCAATTTGTCTGTCAATCTTGCGGCAGTATTACACAAAAATGGTCTGGTCAATGCCTTGATTGTCAAGAATGGAACAGCATTGAAGAAGCAATCGTTGAGTCTTCTCCGCCGCCATCATCACGCTTATCAGGCTATGCTGGCACAGCAGGCAATAATAATATTCAATCATTAAATAACATCACTAAAGAAGAACATCAACGATATGACACTGGCCTCACAGAACTCAATCGTGTACTTGGTGATGGATTAGTTACTGGCTCTGTTGTATTGATAGGTGGCGATCCTGGTATTGGTAAATCAACGATTTTATTACAAACAATGGTGCACTTTAGCCAAACTTTAGATGTTTTATACGTTACCGGTGAAGAATCACCTAGCCAAATTGCTTTACGTGCAGAAAGATTATCTTTGCAGCAGAGCGATCTAAAAATCTTATCTGAAACCTCTGTTGAAAAAATTATTGCAGTCGCAGAATCTCTTCAACC
>CANRJJ010000072.1 GCA_947630895.1 uncultured Wohlfahrtiimonas sp.
ATCTCCTAACTTATTTAAATTAATATTAAGCGAAAATTCTACTTTTGAATCCTATTATTTTTAGGGGGGATTACCATTTTATCTCACGAAAAAAATAACAACTATACCCGCAATATGATTGTTAAAAATACCGAAGTAAATGGTAACGTCATCATTCCGATTGGAACGCATACTATTACAGTTGGGGCACAATATTTAGATGAAAAACTTTCAGATAATAATAATAAATTAAACGTTTCTACAAACAATATTGATCGTAAAAGTTATGCATTTTTTATAGAAGATGAATGGTGGTTATTGGATAACTTTGCACTCACAGCAGGCGTTAGATATGATCATGACGATAATTATGGCAGCCATGTTTCTCCGCGTTTATATGGTGTATGGAACATTGATGATGCATGGACACTGAAAGGTGGTATTTCAACTGGGTATAGAACACCTTCTATCAGACAAGCGGTTGCTGATTGGGGACATGGCACAGGTGGCGGAAGAACTAATGGTGTGATTTTAGGTAATCCAAGTCTAAAACCAGAAAAATCTACTAACTATGAAATTGGGATCAATTTTGCACCCAACGATAATGTAAATATCAGTACAACTGTTTTCTACACGAAATTTAAAGACAAATTACAAAATATTGAATTATGTCGTTCACCAGACTATACAGGTAAATATAATTCAGCAGTTCATGATACATGTGTCGCACCTAATGGCAATAAATTCTATTTCATACAAACTAATGAAAATATTGATAATGCGACATTAAAAGGTATTGAACTATCTGCTCAATGGCGCCCGATCGATACAGTAATGTTATCAACGAGCTATACTTTTACAAAAACCGAACAAACAAGTGGCGTGAATAAAGGTGCTCCTTTAAATCGTATTCCTAAACACTTATTAAATATCGGAGCTGATTGGCAATTTACACCACAAGCAAATGTGTGGGTAAAAGCGAATTATAGAGGAAAAGAAACTGAATTATCTCGCCAAGGTTCAGCGGGTACGACATATCCTAGCTATACAATGGTAGATATTGGTGGTTCATATAAATTTGATGATCGCACAAGCTTCTTTGCAGGTATTTATAATGTGACCAATAAAAAAATTCAAACTGATAACTATGGTAAAAGATTAGAAGGTCGCCGTTATTGGGTTGGTGTTAGTGTAGATTTCTAATCTATTTTCAAATTCTAAATATTAAAAAAAGCGCTTTTAATAGCGCTTTTTTATTGATCTAAATTAAATCATCCCAGCTTCACCTGACCAAAATCCTGAACATTCATTTGCTTGCAACTGAATACTTTCAGGCACTATCTTATTATTAATAACATCTCGATATTGCTGAACTGTTTCTAGAGTTTGCTCATCTAGTGGTGATAAACGAATAATATCAACCAATGACGTTAATTCTGAATATTGAGGTATTAAGTTGTAACAAAGCCCACTTTGCATCTGGATGCCATTCATCGTAAAAATACGTTCATCCTCTTGAGTATAAACCGCCTTACCTGATGGATCTTGCAAGCATGCTATTTCACAATCTGCTTTATCTCTTCCTATATGTCGAGCCGTGAAACAACGCGCTGAATAAGATAATGGTAAATATCCATAAGCAAATACTTCCTTCTCAAATTGATGCCAAATATTCAACTCTTCACAAGCAAGTTTAATATCCTGTAACCATTCAAATGAGAGTTCAACAGGAAAACACCAACGCTTCATCCCATTTTTTAACATGATCGTTAGTGCTTCTGCATTGTAAATATTCAAGGCATGCCCTGCGACAAACGGCAACTTAGCATCAACACATAAATTAACTGCTGAAAAATCATTGGCCTCTATTAATAAATCGCCATTATTAATAACTTTTTTCACATCCAATAATTTAGATGGACTATCCACTAAAGCTAAAGAACTGAGTAGAACTTCCTTGCCTGATTCTTTAAGCATACGACCTATTTCCAACCAATCTTCTAATAATAATTCTTGGCGCTTTGAACAAACCATTTCACCTAAATAAACGATATCAACATCGCTACTCTTAACATGATCATAAAAATCATATACACGATTCTTTTCCCAGCAATACAAAATTGGACTTAAAGATAATTTCATAACCCTCCCTATTGCCATTTACGATTGTAAGCACCCAATGTGGTTTGCTTACCTTCTGAAATTTCATTGAGTGCTTGATCCCATTGTGATTGAACTTGAAATTCTGATGGAGATCTTTGATAAAAATCGATGGCTTCTCGCCATGTTTTGGCAACTTTAGCCACATAAGCAGGGCTGCGTTGACGCCCTTCTATCTTGACGGATGCAATACCCATTTTGAAAAAATCAGGAATTAAAGAGATCGTATTTAAACTTGTAGGCTCTTCCATCACGTGGGATAATCGTCCATCAACTTGAAAGCGACCTTTGCATAAAGTTGGATACCCTGCATGTTCAGCAGCAGTAAAACGATCAATTAGCACATTATTTAATCGTGTTTCTTTTCCACCATTACCTATTTCTCGCCATTCAACAAACTCAGCAGGTGAACATGCCCCTGCAGTATTCGGAGATTTTCCTGTCATATATGAGGAAAGATAACATCGACCTTCTGCCATAATGCATAAGCCACCAAAGGCAAAAACCTCTAAAGGCACAGGTGATTCCACACTCAATTTACGAACTTGATGAATAGGCAATACTCTTGGAATCACAATGCGTTTAACACCAAACTCTCGTTGATAGAACTTAATCGCTTCAACATTTGTAGCAGATGCTTGCACTGATAAATGTATTTCCATCTGAGGATGTTTATTCGCTACATAATCCAAAGCTGCAATATCAGCCAAAATCAATGCATCAACACCTTCACCCACAGAGCAATCAATCGCACTTTTCCATACATTAAATGAAGATGGATTAGCAAAAGTATTAATAGCAACATGCAGTTTTTTGCCAAAGTTTTGAGTTGTTTTTACTGCTTCTTGTAATCTTTTTTCTGTAAAATTTAATCCAGGAAAATGGCGGGCATTCGTTTCATCTTTCAATCCAATATAAACAGCATCTGCACCATTTTCGAATGCAGTTTTCAACGCAGGTAAATTTCCTGCTGGGCATAATAATTCCATAACATCTCATTTATGATCAAAGTCAAAACGCTACTAAGATAGATTGTTTACAGTATGGCTGTTTTGATTGGAATCAATTTTGAGGACATTATGCAATTACCCATTCAACTTTCGAAAAAACTTCCTGATGTATTGCCAATACTCTGTAAATATCAACTAAAAATAATGCCGAATAAATTAAAGATTCAATTAATTAATAAAGCTATGAATCATTTTTTCAAAACTGCTATTGAAGATGGTGAATTAGATTTTTTAGTCAATAAAAGCTTTCAAATTAATGTAGAAGACATCGATTACTCAACAACAATTACAATTGAAAACAACCTGCTGATTGCAAAAGATAACCAAAGCAAAGCTGATGTTATTTTAAAATCCACTTTTAATCCTCTGATTTTGTTAATTTCTAGAAAAGAAGATCCTGATACATTATTTTTTAATCGAGCTTTAGCCATTGAAGGCAATACAGCTTTAGTATTAGAAATTAAAAATTGGTTAGATAGTTTGGATTTTGATTTACTCCCAAAACCTATGCAAAGGATGCTTATTACCTATAGTAATTTAATTTAACAATAAAAAATCCCGCATTGCGGGATTTTTTTATTAATTATCGATTGAATTATAAAACCAACTCACCAGACCAAATTTTACCAATCACTTCCAGCGTTTGGTTAACACCTTCTCTCGCTGGCTTACGTCGCACAGATGTATAAGCAATGATATGTCCATCTTCATAGTTTGGACTCGCTGTCGCATACACCCAATAATAACGTCCATCTTTGCGAAGATTTTTAACAAATCCTCGCCAAGGTTTACCTGATTCAATAGTGTCCCATAGATCTTTAAAAATCACAGGTGGTACATCTGGATGGCGTAAAATAGAGTGCGGTGAACCTACCAATTCTTCCTCAGACCAAGCTGACATATCAACGAATGCCTGATTTGCATGTGTAATAATTCCACGTGGATCAGTCCTTGATACAATCAATCGGCCATCTGGGTAAGGAACTTCTTCATCCACAACATAAATTTTACGCTGAAAGCCTTCATAATACGTTAAGGTTTTCTCTTCATATTGTGTAACGCCATCTGGTAAATCAGAAAGTTCCATACTCGGTGGAATTTTATAGTCTACATTGCTGTCCATAGATGATTCCTTATTATTTGTAAATTATTTAATTATCTTATGTCATACATATCGCTGGCACTAATGCGAATTCATGTTCTATCTTACACGTTTATTCTACAATCTATAAATTTTTCCTGTCACTATATGTTGAATCTTAGTTGCTTGGGGGATACCCCCCAGTTCACCTGCCACAACACCACTCACTTCAGAAATACCAAACTTCAGCGCATCTTCTTGTAACAGTATAGCAGGCTCACCCTGAAGATTTGCACTTGTGGAAATTAATGGTCCACCAAGACCTTCACACAATGCTCTTGCTACAGGATGCGTCGTCAATCTTACCGCTAAATCAGAGGAGTCCCCTGACAAAACGTCAGGGCACAAACTCGTTTTCGGTAACAACCAAGTATGATGAAAACCAAAATCTAAGGTTTTCATCATCTCTTGTTGCTCACTAGATAATGGCAGAATCCAATCTTGCAAGCGCTCTAAAGAATCGGCCAAAATAATTAACCCTTTAGTTAAAGGACGCCCTTTAATATCACAGATTTTTTTTGCCAACTCTTTATTACGGGCATCGGCACCAATACCATAAACTCCTTCTGTTGGATACAGAATAAGTTCTTGATTTTTAAGTGCCTCAATGCCCTCTTCAATACTTAATAATTTCGTCATCGTGATTTTATACAAATAAATAGTTACCAATATAATACAAGCTAAATGCTAAGATAATTGATACAGGTAAAGTCAATACCCAAGCCATCAAAATACTACGAACTGTAGAAGCTTGAAGACCTGATTTATTCGCAACCATTGTACCTGCAACCGCACTTGATAAAATATGAGTTGTTGATACCGGTAAACCTAAATAACTTGCTGAAGCGATAGAAACACCTGCTGTAATCTGAGCACTCATACCTTGTGCATAAGTCATCTCTTTCTTACCAATTTTACCACCTACTGTTTCTACAACACGTCTCCAACCAATCATCGTACCGCAACCTAAAGCCAAAGCAACTGCCATAATTACCCAAATTGGGGCATATTGTGTTGTTTTAGTTAAGTCTTTAGAAATACTTTTATATGTTTGACGATCTTCTTCTGAAATTTCAGAAGATTTTTCTAGTTTTTTAGCCACATTACCTAAACATAATACTTCGTTACGAACCAACCATCTTTGATCAACAGTTAACTGGTCATAAGTAGTAATACCATTCAATAAGCCTGATAATTTTTGAGCATGCTGCACCATTTCAGAAGGTTCACAGCTAAACAATGTATCTTGTGGCTCAGTTGATGCTGGGAATAATTTTTTCATTAATTCTTCATTTTTATTGTATGAAGTAACGATCAATTCTGCAGCAACTCTCGTTTGTTGAATGTCATAAACGTTAGAGTTCATATTCACAACGTATTGCGCAGGCACAATACTGAATAAAACTAACATCAATAGACCAATACCTTTTTGTCCATCATTTTGTCCATGTGCAAAGCTCATACCCATTGCTGAACAAACAAGACAGAACCTAGGCCAAAATGGGGGTCTTTTTTTCTTTTCAATATTATGGCGAATGTGTGGTGTTTTATGAATATTGCTTTTTGGTTTCCATTTCAACAATACTAATAAGAATAAGCCCGCTAAACCACCACCGATAATTGGTGATAATAATAATGAGAAAAATACATCATATGCTTTTGCCCAGTTAACACCCTCAACCAATGAACCATGTTCAATGAGCGCATTTGCAAGGCCAACACCCAAAATAGAACCAATCAAAGTATGAGAACTAGATGCTGGAATACCGAAAAACCATGTCCCTAAGTTCCAAATTAATGCTGCAATCAATAAAGAAAACACCATTACTAAACCTTTGGTTGACTGTGCTGTTGCCAACAACTCCATAGGCAATAAGTTTACAATTGCATACGCAACCGCTAAACCACCCAAAACCACACCTAAGAAGTTAAAAATTCCTGAAAGAAAAACAGCCATTCCTGGCTTCATAGATTTTGTGAAAATTACAGTTGCTACTGCATTTGCTGTATCGTGAAACCCATTAACAAACTCAAACGCCAAAACGAGCCCGACAGAGAAAATCAACATTAAAATAATGTACCAGTCTAGCCCGTTAAAAAATTCAGCCAACATAAAAAAAAGCTCTTTCAAATTACGAAGGAGCTATTGTAATACAAAATTGATTTGAAGTTTAGCGCATTGTGACCAATTCTTCGGCGGAAGTTGGATGTAGAGCAACTGTATCATCAAAATCTTGCTTCGTTGCACCCATTCTTACCGCTACTGCGAAGCCTTGAAGCATTTCATCTACTTGTGGTCCGATCATATGAACACCGACTACTTTTTGCTCATCTCCCACAACAACCAATTTCATTGCAGTTTTAACAGGATTCGGCGTAAAGCTTGAATACATAGAAGTAAATGATGTTGTATAACATTTTACTTTTTCATATTTAGCTTCAGCTTCTTTCTCTGTTAAGCCAACCGTTCCGATTGGTGGATGTGAGAATACAATGCTCGCGATATTTTCATACGGTAAATGGCGACCTTCTTTTCCACCATATAATCGATCAGCCAAGCGGCGTGCTGCTGCAATTGCAACTGGCGTTAATGGATATAACCCAATAATATCACCCAATGCAAAAATACCTTTTACATTAGTCTCTTGATATAAATCCACTGGAATTACACCATTTTCTTCTACCTTAATAGAAGTATTCTCTAAACCGATATTATCTGTGTTTAAATCACGACCAATCGCCCAGATCACTAAATCAACTTCTGTTCTTCCGTGATTTGATACCACAACATAACCATTTTCAGTTTTTTCGATTTCTGTAATGGTTGAATTAGTATGGAATGATAAGTTTTTTTCCAATTCTAATTTCAATTCATCGGTGACAAAATGATCAAAATCTCTCAACACATTTTCTTTGCGGCAGAATAAATGCGATTTTGTACCTAATCCTTTCATTAACTGTGCAATTTCAACGGCGATATAACCCGCACCGATTACTGCAATACTTTTAGGCTGAGTTTCTAATGTGAAAAATTCATCTGATGTAATGCCATATTCAGCACCTTTTACATCTGAAGGAATTCTAGGGCGGCCACCTGTAGAAATAACAATATGATCAGCTGTATAGCGCTCACCATTAACTTCAATAGTATGATCATCAATGAATTTAGCAGCGCCTTCTACATAATCAATGCCTAAAGACTCAAGATAACCACCATACCAATTAGTAATTCCACCTATGTAATTATCTCTTTTTTCTTTCAATGTTTCCCATGAGAAAGATTTGAAATCCACATCAAACCCATAACCAGAAGCATTGTGGATCGTATCTGCAACATGCGATGCATTCCACATGATTTTTTTAGGTACGCAACCTACGTTAACGCATGTTCCGCCTACAACACCTTTTTCAATCACTAAGCATTTTGCGCCATAACTCACAGCACGCTCAACCACAGAAATTCCTCCTGAACCTGCGCCAAGAGCAATTACATCATATTTCATTACTAGTCCTTTTATTTTGGATGATATGTTTGGAATAATGGAACAACTTCTATCACACCAGAAACACTACGAGCCTTATCGATCACTGGCTGCATTTCAGATGTTTTCAACAATCCCATCAAATAAACAATTCCACGTTCTGTTACCACTTTAACGTTGCCTGCATAAAAATCAGGCGAAATTGTTAATAATGCTATTTCACCTTTCACTTTTGCCGTTAAAAATGCATCTTGAGAACGCTCACTAATTGTTGAAGGTGGCGCAATTACCAATTCATTGTAAACGTGTGTCACACCATTAATTTGCTTCACTTTATCTTCTAAAGTTAAACCAATTTCTCTTGTGTGTACTTCACCTGCCAATAAAAC
>CANRJJ010000073.1 GCA_947630895.1 uncultured Wohlfahrtiimonas sp.
GGTTATGAATTCTCTAAAGATTGGATCAAAGAGAACATGCCTGATGTTGTTTTCTTAGTCTATAACGACCATGCAAACGCATTTAGTTTAAGCTTGATTCCAACATTTGTAATTGGAACGGCTGACAAGTTTGAAATTGCTGATGAGGGTTGGGGAAAACGTCCTGTACCTGAAGTTGAAGGTCATCCTGAGTTGGCATATCACATTGCATCTTCATTGATCAACAATGGTTTTGATATGACGATTGCAAATGAATTACCAGTTGATCATGGTTTGACTGTACCAATGTCATTGATGTTTGGTGATGAACTAGAAAAATGGCCTTGTAAAGTGATTCCTTTACACGTGAATGTTGTTCAGTATCCAACACCATCAGGTGAACGTTGTTTTGAATTGGGTAAAGCAATTCGTGAAGCAGTTGAATCATACGGCGAAGATTTGAATGTACAAATCTGGGGCACAGGTGGTATGAGCCATCAGTTGCAAGGTCCTCGCGCTGGTTTGATCAACAGAGAATGGGATAATCAATTTTTAGATAAATTGATCGCAGATCCTGCTGAATTAGCAAAAACTCCGCATGTTGAATATGTGCGTGAAGCAGGTTCTGAAGGTATTGAATTGATCATGTGGCTAATTGCACGTGGTGCAATGAACTTAGAAAAAACGCCTGAAGTAACTCATCGTTTTTATCATGTTCCAGCATCTAACTGTGCTGTGGGCCATTTGATTTTAGAAGAAGAAAATTAATTTAGGAGATTTTAAGTGAGCAAAGTTAGAGTAGGTTTAGTCGGAACTGGCGCTTTTGGTATCAAGCATTTAGATGCTCTTAAAAATATTGAAAATGCAGAAGTAACATTTTTGGTTAGTCGTGAAGCGGATAACGTAAAAGAAGTTGCTGAAAAATATGGTGTTAAAAATTATTCAACAGATTTCAACGACATGTTGGCTTCTGATGAAGTGGATGCTGTTATTTTGTGTACACCAACACAAATGCATGCTGAGCAAACATTGCAATGTTTGAAAGCTGGTAAGCACGTACAAGTTGAAATTCCATTGGCTGACAATTGGAAAGATGCTGAAGAAGTGTTGGAAGTTCAAAAAGAATCAGGTTTGGTTGCAATGGTTGGTCATACTCGCCGTTATAACCCAAGCCATCAGTGGATCAAAAAGAGAATTGATGCAGGTGAATTGAATATTCAACAAATGGATGTTCAAACATATTTCTTCAGACGTTCAAACATCAATGCTTTGGGTCAACCACGTTCATGGACTGATCATTTGTTATGGCATCATGCTGCACATACTGTAGATTTGTTCCAATATCAAACAGGTTCAAAAGTAATCAAGGCAAACGCTGTTCAAGGCCCTATTCACCCTGAATTAGGTATTGCAATGGATATGTCTATCCAATTGAAAGCTGAAAATGGTGCAATTTGTACTTTATCTTTATCTTTCAATAACGATGGTCCTTTGGGTACATTCTTCCGTTATATCTGTGATAACGGTACATATATCGCAAGATATGATGACTTAGTAAACGGCAAAGAAGAAGCGATCGATGTGAGCAAAGTTGACGTTTCAATGAACGGTATTGAATTGCAAGATCGTGAATTCATTGCTGCTATCCAAGAAGGTAGAGAAGCACGTTCAAGCGTAGCAAACGTAATTGAATGCTACAGAGTGTTGGCTGATTTAGAAAAGCAATTAGCATAAAAATTTAGATACAAAAAAGGCCAGTGATGTGTCATCATTGGCCTTCTTTTGGGTCTGATACCAAAAAATTAATCGGAGGAAGATGAGATGAAATATACAGGTTTTGAATTACAATTTATTGGTGGTGAATGGAAAAAAGGTTCAGCACAAGGTGAGATTCCAGTTGTAAATCCTTATACTCAAGAAACTATTTTTTCTGTATCAACTGCATCACAAGCAGACGTAGATGCATCTTATGATGCAGCAACTAAAGCACAAGAAGCTTGGGCAAAAACATTGCCACAAGATAAAGCAGCGATCTTAAAGAAAGTGATCGAAGTGATCGATACTCGTTATGCTGAAGTTCACGAGTGGTTGGTTGCAGAAGCTGGTAGTACAGCTTTAAAAGCACACATTGAAATTGGCAGTGCAAAAAATATCATCGAAGAGTCTATCTCTTTGATTAAACGTGCAACAGGTTTAATTTTACCTTCAACAATTGAAGGTCAAGAAAGTAGAGCGTACCGCTTACCATTAGGTGTTATCACTGTAATTAGCCCGTGGAACTTCCCATTCCATTTGAGCATGAGATCAGTTGCACCTGCGATTGCATTAGGTAATGCTGTATTGTTGAAGCCTTCAAGTGATACACCTGTAACGGGTGGCTTGTTGCTCGGTAAATTGTTTGAAGAAGCCGGTTTACCAAAAGGTATTTTAAGCGTTGTGGTTGGTCGTGGTTCTGAAATTGGTGACTACGTAGTAACGCACGCTGCGACATCATTTGTATCATTCACAGGTTCTACACCAATCGGTCATCGTATTGGTCAGTTATCAATGGCTAGCCCATTGAAACACGTTGCATTAGAATTAGGCGGTAATGCGCCAATCGTTGTATTGAAAGATGCTGATGTTGATTTAGCTGTTAAAGCAACTGTATTTGGTCGTTTCTTGCACCAAGGTCAAATCTGTATGAGTACAAACAGAGCGATCGTTGATGAATCAATCTATGATGAATATGTAGAAAAATTGTTAGCACACGTTAAAACGTTGAAAGTGGGTAACCCAGCTAATGAAGATACAGCAATCGGTCCATTGGTAAATGACAAACAAGTTGCTGAAACTAAAGGTAAGATCGAATTAGCACAGAAAGAAGGTGCGACATTGGCTTACGCTGGTGGTATCGAAGGTAACGTTGTTGCTCCTCACGTATTTATCAATGTTGATCCTAATTCAGCAATTGCTAAAGAAGAAAGCTTTGCGCCATTATTGCCTATTATCAAAGCTAAAGATGAAGATGAAGCTGCTTATTTAGCGAACTTGAGTGAGTTTGGTTTATCAAGCGCAATCTTTACTAAAGATTTCGACAGAGGTTTTGAGTTTGCAAAACGCATTCGCGTTGGTATGACTCATATCAATGATATCTCTGTAGATGATCAAACAAATGCACCATTCGGTGGTGAGAAAAACTCAGGCTTAGGTCGTTTCAATGGTGAGTGGGTATTGGATGAATTCACACGCATGCAGTGGATTACAGTTCAAAGAACGCCAAGACCATATCCTTTCTAATCAATATTTCTAATATTTAGAAGTTTTGAAAAAGAAACTCTATCAGGAGAAAAATTATGAAAAAGTTAGTCAAATTTAGTGCTATTTTAGCGGTTACAGCTTTATTGTTTGGTTGTGCGAACATGACGCCAAGACAGAAAAATATGGCAGTTGGTGCGGCAATTGGTGGTGTTGGCGGTAATTTAATCGGTAATGACACAGGTGCAACACTCGGCGGAGCTGCACTAGGTGGATTGATCGGTAGTCAGATTTAATCTCAGATAGTAAAAATAAAAACCACCTTGATAGGTGGTTTTTTTATGCATGAAATTTGCTTATAGATTATTAGAGATAATGTGTCCTGATTTTTAAAATATTTGATGTGAGCTTTAGTTATTGGGAAATGATTTCATTAATTTAGTATTTCACTCCAATTGTGCTGTATTTTGAACGATATTATATTAGTTGTTCATTTTGATAGTGATGAATATAAAAGCTTGAATAAAGATGCTTTTAACGCGAAATAGGTAATAAAAAAGCCAGAACAATGTTCTGGCTTTTGATATTTGCTCTAAATCATTATTATGGTTTAGGTAAGATAAAGTTGTTATTTAAGTCAATACCTGCTTTACCTGGTGCTAAGATGTTGTTTGGATCAACAGCTTGTTTAATTGCTTGTTCCAATTGTCTCTTAACAGGACCGTAAGATTGAGCAACACGTTCTTGGAAGTGTGTGTTCACACGGTAAACAGCATAACCTTCTTTTTCAAACTCATCCAATAACTCATTGAAACATGCATCTGCACGAGCCATTTCTTCAGGATTTGAACGATCATAAAGAACATCAATAACGTGATGCATATCGCGCCAGCCAACGATGAACTCACCAACGTAGTCTAAGCCATATTTGTTCAAAATTTTCTTAGCCAATGATTTTTGCTTATCACACTCTGAACCACGAGCCTGACTTACTGGAGCAAACCACATTGAACCACCGCCACCACGCCAGTTGTATAGACCAAATTCTTGTAAGTTTGGAATACCTGACATCAATTGTGCGCGGTATTTGAAAGGTTGAGTATCACCAGCTTCTTCTTCAGTGATTAATTTACCTTTACCTAATTTAGCCAATGCAGCTTTAACGATTGCAAAGTTAACATCAACTTGTTCTTGTGTACCGTACAATGCAGCATAAACGTTCCATGCACCCAAACCTTTATCTTTTTGGATTTGTTTCAAGATAGCGTCTGATGTTGCACCTGGTTCAGTTGTATAGTCGCTACGACGAGTATCACAAGTTGAAGCTTCCCATAATACGCCTGCGATTACTACTGAGTTAGGGATAACTTGAGCAATACGTAAAGGACGGATAAATTCAACGATTTCAGAGATATCATCTTCATTTTCGAATTGAATTTCTAATGGTTTGAACACAGGAGGTCTAGGCATCAACCACATACCCATTTTTGTACAGATACCGTAGTTAGATTGTGTGAACATACCATCTAATGTAGGACCGTAACCCCATTTGAATACTTGCCATGCTTTATCGCCTTCAACACCACCCATACCAGTGCGATAGATTTCACCATTCGCTAGAACGATTTCCATACCGCATTGCATCATGAAGTGTTCGCCGTATGGTGTATAACCAACACCACGATCCATTGTGTTTCCTAAAGGACCTGCGATTGCTGATGGAGCAGAGAAAGACAACATTAATGGAATATTGTTTTCTTCCAAGTAATCATACAATTGTTGGAAAGTTACGCCTGGCTCAACCAATGCTGTACATAATTCTGGATCTACATGAATAATTTTATTCATTTTTTTAAGATCTAGAATGATTTGACCACGCTCAACAGGTGCCGCAGAACCATAACCAAAGTTACGGCCTGTAGAAATTGTCCAAATTGGAATTTTGTATTCGTTACAGATTTTTAAGATGCCTTGGATTTGCTCAACAGTTGTTGCTGTTACAGCAGCAGAAGGAGCGTGTTCCGCTGAATCTACAGACATCATTACTTTTTCATAAGGAACGAGGTATTCTTGTTTTGTTAATACATTCTCTTCGCCCATTAATTTAACAAGTTTTTGGATTGCTTCTGCAAAAACTTCTGGTGTGATACCTTTTGGTAACACTGGATTTTTCGTAGCTGTCATATTTTTCCCCATTAGCTTTCAATTAAAAATGAAACGTAACGTTTATTGAATGCCATTGAATTTGTGGTTGATGCATTAATTGCTTTGCTGTCATTGCCAACTAAGCCAAGGCCTAAGTTTTTTGCATTGTCATTAGATGAAATCACGTGATCTTCTAACCAAATAACGCGAGCATCTGCAGAACGTGCTAAATCTGTGATTAATACCGCACTTGCATCATCTACAAGACCAAAAATGCGCTGATTTTTACCTTGTTTTAAGATGTTTTGATATTGTTGCACAAATTGCATTGTCGGTGAGCCAACTAAAGTAGATTGGATAGAAACATCCTGCACTAATTTTGCACCAGTCAAGAAAGATTGGCCAATATTATCATTCGCAACGATAAGATGGATCTTACTATTATTATTTGCTAAAGCAGATGCCCACACAGGTGTTGCTAATGCAAAAGCACTTGCAGAACCTAGAGCAACAATGCCTTTTAAAACATTTCTTCTAGATTGGTTCATACATTAATTCCTTGCACGGACATCAATAGGTGTTTCTCTAGGTTTAGAGTTTTCGATGTATTTAGCAACTTCAAGAATTGTTGCTTCATCATAATGTGAATATGGGAATGCAGGCATAGCTTTTTGTCCGTGACGAACAATGTAAGTTACGAACGCCGCTGGTAATTTACGACCCATTAAGTCTGGGCCTGTACCTACTTCATGGCACAATGCACAAACATATTCGTAAGTTTCTTGACCTTTTTGGAATTCTTCTTCACTGTGCGCAGTGCTTAATAATAAGCCACCTGCAAGTGCGCTGATTACAGCTGTACGAAATGAAATATTAAACATTAGATGTTTCCTTGTAGAATCAGCCATAGTTATTTTATTCAAATAATTAATGGATGTAGTTTGTTAGTAGCGAGATAAAACTATTTTATTTAAAAAAATCAATGGTATATCTAACTAATAAAATCGGATCTCCCTTTCTCCTTTTGCCCAGTACCTCTGAAATACATGGACACAGTAAATATTATCCAATAAAAAACTAAATAAGCTATAACAAAAATGGAATACCTGCTATCTGAAAAATTAATTGATTTTGATGTTTATCTAATTGTTTTTATTTTTAAGGTAATTATATTTATTCAAATTTATTGAAATTTGATGATTCATACAGCTAGTACATGAATGACACTTCGCGTTATAAGATCTTTTAATAACTTTGTATAAATTGTCATAATTAATAAGCTAATCTTAACATATATTATTAGTTTTTAATGATGATTACTCTCAAATGTATAATGATAGCTGCATTTTTGTGTATTAATTACATCTACATATGTATTACTTTTATACAAAATTTTTATACAAAAAAGGCAACTTCATTTTTTAAATAAAATTGCCTTTTTGAGATTTATTCCATAATTTCATGAATATAAATATTTAACTGGGTTGTGGGGTTGCATCTTTCACATCTGGATTAATGTCTTTCAAAACGATCCATAAAATCGCAGCGCCAATAACATCAAAGAATGCTAGGGCAATGAAGAAAGGACCCCAGCCAATTACCACAACGAATGCACCAATGAATAAGTTAAAGATTAATTGTCCTGTCCATGCACATGCTCCTGCCATGCCTACAGCAGTTGCAACTTCATTCTTTTTAAATAAGTCACCACCTAAAGTTGCTGCAACGGTTGATAATAATTGATGAGAGAAGCCACCTATACTTATTAGTAATACCGCAACATAAGGATTATCGACAATACTCACTAAACCAATAGTCATCATTAAAATGGCACCAATGGTGAAAGTGATTCTTCTAGAGTTTAATAAAGTGACACCGCGGTTAATGAAGAAGTTCGCGACAAAGCCACTGGCTAAACAGCCTAGATCTGCCATCAAGAATGGTAACCAAACAAACATTGCGATTTCTTTTAAACTGAAATGTAATGTTTCTACGAAGAAGATTGGTACCCAGAAATTGATTGTTCCCCAAGCTGGGTCAGCTAAGAAACGCGCAGCGCCAATGCCCCAGAAATTGCGTTGTTTTAATATTTTTGTAAACGATACTTTTTCTTTTTCTGAAGAATTTAAGAATTTCTCTTGACCAGCTTCAATGTATTCTCTTTCTTCATCGCTTAAACCTTTAGCTTCTTTAGGATCTTTATAGAAGATAAACCAACATACTGCTGCGATGATTGCTAGAATCCCTGCAACGATGAAGGCAAATTGCCAGCTATGAAAAATAATACACCATGCGATTAACGGTGGCGCGAGCATTGCGCCAAAAGATGTTCCCATGTTGAATACACCTGTTGCGATTCCGCGTTCTTTGGCAGGGAACCAAACTGAGGCTGTTTTAACGCCTGCAGGAATTGCAGAAGCTTCACTGAAACCCATGATGGCACGAACACCAGCTAAGCCTTGCCAAGTACCAGTTAATGCGTGAGCCATGGTTGCTAGCCCCCAAACCATCGCACAAATTGCAAAGCCTATTTTAAGACCAATAAAGTCAATGAACCATCCCATTATGGGTTGTCCGATTGTGTATGCCAATTGGAAAGCACTGACAACCCATGAATATTGTTCTTTTGTAATACCTGTTTCTTGCATTATTGTCGGTGCAGCGACACCCAATGCCGTTCTATCTAAATAGTTAATAATCGTAATAGCCATTACGAGGAGGATCATTCGCCAGCGATATTGTTTTAGTATTTTCATAAG
>CANRJJ010000074.1 GCA_947630895.1 uncultured Wohlfahrtiimonas sp.
ACTTTTTTTTCTTCTGGGCTTAATTTTCCAAGCTCAGGCATTAGCGCAGTGATTACACCTTTCTTACCAAAGTGCCCTACACGAACAGCCTCGATATCTGATAAATCTTTGGCTTCAGCAATTGAACTTAATGCTGTCTTAAGAATGTTTTCTAGTGACATAGTTATATCCATAAAAAAAGGAAAAGTAGCAAAGCTTACTTTTCCTTTGATAATATCAATCTTGAAGGTTCAGTATCGAACGAATACTGACAGTTAAGCTAAAGCTGCTTTTGCTTGTTCTGCTAAAGCTGCAAATGCTTCTTTTTCAAATACAGCGATATCAGCTAAAACTTTACGATCGATTTCGATGTTTGCTTTTTTCAAGCCATTGATGAAACGGCTATAAGACAAACCACACTCACGTGCAGCAGCATTGATACGTACGATCCATAAAGAACGGAAATCACGTTTTTTCTGACGACGGTCACGGTATGCGTATTGACCTGCTTTGATAACCGCTTGGTTAGCAACGCGATAAACACGTGAACGAGCACCGTAATAACCTTTTGCTTTCTTTAAAACTTTTTTGTGACGCGCGTGAGCCGTAACACCACGTTTTACTCTTGCCATGATCTAAACTCCCTCAATTATGCGTAAGGCAACATGCGATTAACCATTTTATTATCCACTTTAGCTACTAAAGAGGCATTACGTAAATGGCGTTTACGCTTTGTTGATTTCTTAGTTAAGATGTGGCTACGATGTGATGCATGACGCTTAAAGCCACCACCACCTGTTTTGCGGAAACGCTTTTTAGCGCCGCTGTTTGATTTCATTTTAGGCATAGTATTCAACTCGCATTTCTAAATCAATAAATAAAAATAGGAATGTGTACGTAATATAGTGATTACTTCTTAGCTGGTGCTAAAACCATAACCATTTGACGACCTTCAAATTTAGGACGTTGTTCTACAGTACCGTACTCTTTTAAATCTTCTTCAACTCTGTTTAGAAGTTTCATTCCCAACTCTTGGTGAGCCATTTCACGACCACGAAAACGTAGTGTTATTTTGGTTTTATCACCATCACTAAGGAAACGGATCAGGTTGCGTAGTTTTACCTGATAATCCCCTTCATCAGTTCCTGGACGGAACTTGATTTCTTTCACTTGAATTTGCTTTTGTTTCTTACGTGCTTCGTGCTGTTTCTTTTGTTGTTCGAACTTGAATTTACCATAATTCATGATCTTACAGACAGGCGGAACAGCAGCAGGAGAAATCTCCACCAAATCAAGGTCGCTATCATAAGCTAATTGCAATGCATCTGCAAGTGAAACAATACCTTTCGCTTCACCTTCTGCATCGATTAAACGCACTTCGCGTGCGGTAATTTCTTCATTTAACTTATGTTCATTCTGTGTGCTAATAACTCTATCTCCATTAAGTATTAATTTTTATTCATTAGTTCGATTGCCGATTCTAATGACATTGTTCCTAGATCTTCGCCTTCACGCGTTCTCACAGACACCAATCCTTCTTCTGCTTCACGCTTACCAACAACTAAAAGATATGGAATTCGGGCAATCGTAGCCTCACGGATTTTATATCCAATCTTTTCATTTCTCAAGTCAATTTTGGTACGAACATTGGCATTTTTTAGTTTAGCTTCAATCTCTTTGACATAATCATCTTGTTGACTTGTAATGCCAGAAACAAAGACTTGAACAGGTGCCAACCAGAATGGGAATGATCCTGCATGATGCTCAATTAGGATACCGATAAATCTTTCAAATGATCCCAAAATTGCTCTATGCAACATCACAGGACGTTTACGAGCATTATCTTCATCAACAAATTCAGCATCTAATCTTTCTGGTAATACAAAGTCTAATTGTATTGTACCCACTTGCCATGAGCGGCCTAATGCATCTTTAATATGATATTCAACTTTAGGTCCGTAGAATGCACCTTCGCCAGCTAATTCTTCCCACTCAACACCAGCTGCGCTTAATGCCACACGCAAACCTTCTTCTGCTTTGTCCCAAGTTTCATCTGTTCCCGCTCTCTCTTCAGGGCGTAAACTTAATTTAATTGAAAGATTTTCAAAGCCAAAACGATCATAGACACTCATCGCAAACTTATGAAATTGTGATACTTCGCTAACTACTTGGTCATCTCGACAGAAGATATGAGCATCATCTTGAACAAATCCGCGAACACGCATTATACCATGTAACGCACCAGAAGGCTCGTTACGGTGGCATGAGCCGAATTCTGCTAGGCGCAACGGCAAGTCACGATATGAATGTAAACCATGATTAAATACTTGAACATGACAAGGACAGTTCATTGGTTTAACAGCATAGTCACGATTTTCTGATGCTGTGGTGAACATGTTGTCACGATAGTTTTCCCAATGCCCCGATTGCTCCCAAAGAGAACGATCAACCACCATTGGTGTTTTAATTTCCAAATAACCTTCTTCTTGCTGGCGCTTTCTCATGTATTGTTCAATTGTTTGCCACAATTGCCAACCATTTGGATGCCAGAACACCATGCCTGGTGCTTCTTCTTGAAGATGAAATAATTCTTGCGCTTTACCAATACGACGATGATCGCGCTTACCCACTTCTTCTAAGAAAGTTAAGTGAGCTTTTAATTCTTTATCTGTTGCAAATGCCGCAGCATAAATACGCGTCAACATTTTATTATTTGAATCACCACGCCAATAAGCACCTGCAATGCTCATCAACTTAAATGCAATGTTTGCTTTTTTGATTGTCGCCAAATGCGGACCAACACATAAATCCGTGAATACGTCTTGCCCATCATTACCTTGGCGATACAATGAAATTTCAGTTTGATCTTCAGGTGCGCGTGCGATAATATCTGCTTTATAAACTTCACCACGTTTTTCAAAGTAAGCAATCGTTTCTGATCTAGGATGCATCTCGCGAGTCACATCCAATCCTTCTTTGATGATTTTTTGCATTTCAGCTTCAATCGCTGGCAAATCTTCTGGTGTGATTGGCGTTTTAAAATCGATATCGTAGTAAAAACCTGTATCGATCGTTGGTCCAATTGCCAATAAAGCATCAGGATAAAGATTTTTAATCGCTCTAGCCAATACTTGTGCTGCTAATGTATGGCGAACAACATCCAAGCCTTCTTCATCTTTTAACGTTAAAATTCTAACCGTTGAGTTTGTTGTTAAAACCGTTGAGAGATCTTTTTGTTGGCCATTAACAACCATAGCAACAGCTGCTTTAGCTAAACCTGGGCCAATACTATCCACAATATCAAAACCTGTTACAGGATTTTGATACTCTCTCTGACTACCATCTGGCAGGGTAATTACAACCATTTAATACTCCACAGCGCTGACTGATTAATAAACGCGACATTATATATCATTTAGCAGAATAACAACATATTTACTGCATAATAATTTTACAGCTTTATTTTAGTGTTAATTCTTAAATAAGCCATGCTATGATTCGCTCTGTTTCACAAATTTCAATAATTTTAACGAGCCAAATAAACATGAAAAAAATAATCTCATATCCATTAATCGCTTTGACACTTTTATTTATCGCTGCTTGTTCGGGTGCAAATGATAGCCCTGAAAGCATTACTAAGCATTTTGTTGAAAGCACATACAAAGGTGATAGCAAAGCAGTAATCGAATCATTAGACTTTGGCAAAGAAGGTGATGATCCTGAAGTAAAAGAAATGATCTCAGGCAAAATAGATGCGGGCACACAAGAAGCTAAATCAATCAGAGAGAAAAATGGTGGTATCGCTTCGTTTACAATCGATAACGTTGAATATACCAATGAAGATAAAACGCGCGCTAAAGTTAAATTCACAGTAGTATTCAAGAAAAATGATGCATCAGATGGCGGTGTAATGAACACTATTAAAACAGATAAAGGTTGGAAAGTTAGAATCTAACAGCGATCTATGCTTAGAATTACTCTGATAAAAAGTGTTGAGATATTAACCTCAACACTTTTTTTATATTTTTGTTCTTACGCCCACGCCATTCAATTAGAAATAGGTGACATTGTTCTACGTTCTGGCACTACCATAGACAGTACTGTGATACAAAAACTAGGTAATGTTAAATATTCTCACATTGGCGTCATTACACAAATCACTCCTGAAATCATCGTTGCGCATGCTACTACAGATGACGACCCTGCACTGCCTAACCAGGTTCTTGCAACAGAATACAATGTATTTACTTCGCCCAAATTTGCCAAATATTTCCTCATCATTCGCCCTAACTTTTTAAGCCCTACTGAAAAAAAGCTATTTGCACAAAAAGTTGCAAATAAAGTTGGTGAACCTTATATACTGAAGAAAAAAGAAGAGGAAAACTTATACTGCACAACTTTATTAGAACAGCCACTTTTAGAACTGCGCCCGATGATTGAACTGGAATGGCATGAAATTGATTTAGGTCCTTTCCAAGGCAGCTATCTCTTTCCTGATACTTTTATTGATATAGATGGCATGACGATTATTCAAACTGACAACTCTGATTGAATTTGAAAATAACTAGTTTAATTCGTCGTATAAAAAATCAATAAGCAATCGTAATCGCTTGGGTAAATAAGCCTTTTGATAATAAACCGCATGGATATTTTGTTTCTGCGATTCAGTTTGATTTGCCAAAACTTTTACTAATCGTCCTTCTTCAATATCTTGTTGCACTAGAAACTCAGATAAGCAAGCAATACCTGCGCCTTGCAAAGCTAAGCTACGAAGCACTTCTCCGCTTGTGCTACTCATTGATGGATTAATGGTATAAAAGACATCGCCATCGTAAATTGGCCAATTATTCAATTTAACCAACTGACTGAATCCCAAGCATTTATGCTTTTTAAGCGCTTCAACATCTTTTGGCATACCAGTTTTTGCAATGTATTCAGGACTTGCCACAATATAAAGTTTACTTTGCATCAATAATTTGGCACGTAAGCTCGAATCCTCTAAATCACCAATCCGAATAGCCACATCAATTTTTTCTTTTAAAAGATCAATAATATGTTCATGATTGCTAAGCTCCAGCTTAATCTCAGGATACAACTTGGAAAATTTCACTAAAATCGGCGTTAATACATGCAGTGAGAATGGCGTCGCAGCATCAATTCGAATCACGCCAGAAAGATTTGCATCCGACTCTAAAACAGCATCTTCTGCTTCTGATAATTTATCTAAAATTTCTTTGGCATATTGCAGAAATAATTCACCTGCATCGGTTAGCTGCAACATTCTAGTGGTTCTTTCTAGCAATGTGACATTCAGTTTTTGCTCTAATCTTTTTAAAGAGCGACTCACTGCTGATGTCGTTTGAGACAATTGCACAGATGCGTCCACAATAGAACCCGCTTCTGCTATGGTGATAAATGTTTGTAATTCATCAATGGTTGCTTTCATAAATCCTTTATTAATTTTAATTCAACAATAAATTGCAATTTAGTGACTTTATCACAATAAAATCAATCTCTACAATGTGCGCAATGATTCAATATTATTTATTTAAATAAGGATATTTCTATGACTGTTCCAAAATTTGGTTTAGGCACATTCCGTTTAGAAAACGACGTTGTTAAAAACTCAGTAAAAAATGCACTGGAAGTTGGCTATCGTGCAATCGATACCGCTCAAATTTATGGCAACGAAGTTGATATCGGTGAAGTAATTGAGGAAGCAATTCAAAATCAATCACTCAAGCGCGAAGATTTATACATCACAACAAAAATTTGGGTAGAAAATTTAAGTGCGGATAAAGTTATCCCAAGCTTGAAAGAAAGTTTACAAAAACTTCGCACTGATTATGTTGATCTCACTTTAATTCACTGGCCATCACCTGAAAATGCTGTGAGCGTTAAAGAAACACTATTAGCATTAATGGAAGCCAAAAAATTAGGTTTAACACGTGAAATCGGTATTTCGAACTTCACCATTCCATTAATGAAAGAAGCGATTGATGCGATTGGTGCTGAAAATATCACCACAAACCAAATCGAATTATCGCCTTTCTTACAAAACCAAACGGTTGTTGATTTTGCTAAAGCTAATAATATTCACATCACTTCTTACATGACATTGGCTTACGGCAAAGCGTTAGACAATGAAGTTATTCAAAACATTGCAACTAAGCACAATGCAACCGCTGCACAAGTGATTTTGGCTTGGGCAATGCAATTGGGTTATAGCGTTATTCCATCTTCAACCAAACGTGAAAATTTAGAAAGCAATCTCAAAGCACTTGAATTGAAATTGGATGATGAAGATATGGCAAACATTGCTGATTTAGAATGCAATGATCGCTTAGTTAGCCCAGAAGGTTTAGCACCTAATTGGGATTAATAGTAAATAGCTTCACCATATTTTTATACTGATCAAACATAGGTTAATAATGAAAAATATTTTAATTATCAATGGTGCAAAATCTTTTGCTCATTCTCATGGCGAGCTCAATGATACGCTCACTAATCTTGCTAAAGAACACTTAGAGTCAAAAGGCTTTACCATTCAAGTGACACGCGCTGATTCTGAATATAATGTTCAAGATGAAATTCAAAAATATCTTTGGGCTGATTTAATCATTTATCAAATGCCTGGCTGGTGGATGGGCGAACCTTGGACTGTGAAAAAATACATTGATGATGTATTTACTGAGGGTCATGGCTCTTTATACGCAAGCGATGGTCGCTCACGCTCAGATGACAGTAAAAAATATGGCTCTGGCGGATTAATTCATGGCAAGAAATACATGCTCTCTTTGACTTGGAATGCACCTGCTGAAGCATTTACGGATCCGAATCAGTTTTTCCATGGCACAGGTGTTGATAATGTTTATATGCATTTTCATAAAGCTAATCAATTCTTAGGAATGGAAAGCGTACCAACGTTTATTTTGCATGATGTGATTAAAAATCCTGACATTGAAAATAACTTAAAAGAGTACAAAGATCATTTAGATCACATTGCGTCTTTGATTTAAATTTTGCTCATAAAAAAGGGAATGATTAACATTCCCTTTTCAATTTTGATTTTAACTATTTAACTAAATCATCTTTAAAGCCTGCATTCACATGCGAGGCATCACAAAATGGTTTATTTTGTGAATGACCACAGCGACATAAGGCAACTCTATTTCGCTTCTCATATTTGTCATCATCTATACCGATCAGTTCAAAATCACCTCTAACATTCAAACTCGCACTCACACCTTTAGCAGGATCTTCCGCAATAATGATTACATCTTCATAAACATCTTCAACCAATTGATTATCAATCACTGCTGTTAATCGCCCAGATGGACAAGCTGATGCTCCTTCCACGGCTTCTTTTGCATATTCTGGATTACCCGATGATTGTGTCAATTCCCAAACATCACCATGCTCTCTATGGCAAAAACGTGCAAATGCGCATCGATCATCATCTAAAAGATTAATACCATCACCTAAATAGACTTGAACTCTCTCTAAGTATGGAGACTTATCTGCGGTTTCAGCCCCATCAAAATCAAATAGCGCATGACTGCCATCACAGTAAGGTTTATTTTTGGACTGTCCACAACGACAAAGTGCAATATCACCTGTTATTTCTAAAGTAGACTCTAAAACACTTTGTTGCACATGTGTTTTAGGATCAGGAATATACGATTCAATTCGTAAGTTTTTTAAATTAGAAACAATATACGGACCATTCTTCATTATTTTTATAGTAAACATAATCATCACCTTATAGTTATATTATTAGTTAGATAAAATTAATTGATTATTAAATTACTACCCCTAGTACTTTTATCTCGGGCAATTTTACTAAAAAAATTAAATCCAAATAAATCTTACATTTATTTTCTTGACCTAGATTCTCATAATTAATTGAATTGAGCTATGCTGAAGAACTTAGACACTAAAACTTGGTAATATTACCTAAAAAACCAAGGAACAATTATGACAATGA
>CANRJJ010000075.1 GCA_947630895.1 uncultured Wohlfahrtiimonas sp.
TTGAGCTGATTTTTTTTAAAAGTGTCTCATAAGAAAAACCTCGATGAAAATACCGAGGTTTATCAGCGATCTGAGCCTGATAAATCAGGCTTTAAATATTTAATTATTATGTTCATCCAAAAAAGTATGAATAGCTCTCAAAACAGCATCGGTTTTTTGTGCATGCACCCAATGACCAGCACCTGAAATTATTTTGGCGGTTGCATTAGGAAATTGCTGAGTTATTAGAGCTTGGTCTTCTTTTTGTACATAAGAGGATTCGCCGCCAATAATGAATAGGGTAGGTTTAGTGAAAGATGGTACTACTTCCCAGCCGATAATGTCGTTATATCTCGCTTGTAGTACAGGTACATTAAATTTCCAAGTGCCTTGTTTGAAGGATTTTAATAAGAATTGAATCACGAACTCTTCATCCAAAATGGTGCGCATCAATTCAGCTGCTTCTTTACGATCACTGATATTTGCATTGCTGACAGCATTCAATGCTGCAAAAATTTCAGTGTGACGATGAACAGTGTAAGCAACAGGCGCAACATCGATAATGATTAAGTTTTTAATCTTATCCGCGATTTTCGCTGACAATGCCATGGCGATTTTTCCACCCATAGAATGACCAATAATTGTAACTTCAGGAATATCTAAGGATTCTAAAAGTGCGGCGATATCATTTGCCATTGCAGAATAGTTCATCTCATCTGAATGAAAAGATTCACCATGATTGCGAACATCTACTTGAATGGTTGTGTAATCGGTAAGCCCTCGCGCGATCATACCAAGATTGTTCATGTCACCAAATAGTCCATGAATCAACAAAATAGGTGTCGAATGAATCGGATTTTCAGGTTGGGTAATTTTATAATTCAAGAGTGTTGCCATTTGATCATATCCTCAGTGACTTCATAACATAGTCGGCTATTATGCCATTATCCAAATAAAGTGCTGAGGAAATTCGGCAAATAGTTTCGGGGTGATCCTATTTGCCGAATGTCTTTACCCGATGGATAAAGATTTTTTGCACTGCTCCCAAGAACGATCTTGAGCTTCTTTGTAAAGCGTTAATTCATCAATCGTTGGAGTGCCTAAAATTTGTATGAACTGATCATGATTAGATGTAGAAGAGTATTCCGCTTGGGCATCATCACCTAAATTAGATTGGAAAATACCTGCGGCACTGACAGGTAAAAAGTCTTCATAGACAATCGGCTCATAACTAATTACCCCCATTTTGATTAACTCATCAATTGTGACATTGGCGTTGAATGAGCCTGTTTTTGCTAAGCCTGATGCTGTTGGATAGTATAAAAAATAAGCCAGCTTTTCATCATGTAGCTCTTCTAAGCTATCAGGGAATGCTTTAAATGTCTCGGCTAAGCAAGCACGGTAATTGTCAGCATTTTTTTCGGAAGTATCACCAGCTTGCTCCCTTGCTTTATTCAACAGCTCATCATAAAGCAATCTACCTTTTGGCGTTAGTGCCGCGCCACGTTGTTCAATTTCACCAAAACGAGCAGTGTGGCTACCGATAGCTTCTCCATTTTTTTGATCTAAAAAGCGTACATTTTCTTGCAGAGCTTTAAAGCTGGTTTGACGCAATAGAATAGGATGTTTTCTAGGTGGTGGACCTTCTACAATTGCTTTTGCATTGATGCCATTTTGAGGCATTAACTCTTGAATCCAATCAATATCAAGTGTTCTTGGTGTTAAGTGATTGATATGAGGACCTTTGAAAGCTACAACATCAGCGATTAATCGGTGCTGATCATGCAATTTTTGATATTGCTCCGATGTGACAGTTGCTTCTGCATGCCATCTAAAAGTTTCTAAAACTTCTTGTATAAAGAGCTCTGCTTCAGCCTCTGTTAATCCACCATATTTTTCATGTTGTTCAATCAATTCAATCGCTTTATCTGTAAAGATATTACGTTTTGCCAGAATTTCGCGTGCTTCATTTTGTAGAGCTTCGTCTTCAATTAATTCTAATCGCAGTAATGATGTGAAAACACGAAATGGACTAATCGCTAATGAATCTTCATGAATGGCTCTAAATGCAGTTGAATGGACAGGAACACCAGCAGGAGTTAGGTCATAATAACCGACAGGAGACATTCCCATGACAGCAAATAGTCGACGCATTGTATGAAGCTCTTCAGGTGTGCCTAAACGAATAGCACCATGGCGCTCATCATCTAAACGCTCTAATTCATTCGTTTTAGTGAGGTGTTCAAGCAGTTGGGGATTCTTTTCCAAAGTTTCTTTATTGACTTTAGCCACTAACTCTAAAAGTTCACCATATAGAGGTACTTCAGCACGATACATATGTGACATTGCCGAAGAAAATTTAGCGCGGATGACATCAGGAGAAACAAATTGATTCATAGACATAGCGTACTCCTATCTTAAGACAATGATTGATTTTGAATGGTAGAGAAACATTCGCCCAAAATGGTCAAACCTTTTTCTAAAGTTTCAGGTTCTATGGTTAAGGGCGCAAGTAAACGAATAATATTACGATTTTTACCACTTGGCATGACGAGTAATCCTTTACCTCTAGCAAGTTTTAAAATCTCCGCTAAGATTTCAGTGCCAGGCGTGCCATCTTGGTTGAGTAAAGTGATTCCGCGCATTGCACCGACACCTGTTAGGGGACCTACAATATGAATGCCTTCAGCCTGCCATTTATGATGATGTGCTTCTATGGCTTTTGCATAGTTTTCACTCCACTGAGAAAGAGTATCAGGCTGTGATAATATTTCTATAGTCGCTAAAGCCGCAGCACAAGCGATAGGATTACCTGAATAAGTACCACCTAAGCTACCTTTAGGTAAATTTTCCATCAAATGTTTTTTACCCATGACAGCGCCTAAAGGTAATCCACCTGCAATGCTTTTGGCCACTAAAAGTAGATCAGGTTCAATCCCTAATCTTTCAAAGGCAAATCGCGTGCCTGTTCGACCAAAGCCAGATTGAATTTCATCCAATACTAAAATAATGCCATGCTCATCACAGAATTGACGCAGGTACTTTGCAAATTCAACGTCTAAAAATTGGAAACCCGCTTCACCTTGAACGGGTTCAACAAAAATACATGCCACATCATTCACATCTACTTCAACAGAAATTAATCTCTGTAGCGCTGCTTTGGCTGTATCAAACGAGACTCCTGTATCTTTGCTTGGATAAGGCAAGTGATAAACGGGACCAGGTAAAGGACCTAAACCAATTTTATATGGCGCAACTTTACCATTTAAATTTAACGCTGCTAAAGTTCTGCCATGAAAACCACCATCAAATGAGATAGAAGTACTACGTTTTGTATTGATCTTAGCAATTTTGAGAGCATTTTCTGTCGCTTCTGCACCACAGTTTGTCAGCATGCCCATCATGGGTGCTTGAGTGGGTATAAAGTTAGAAAGAGCTTCCATTAGTTCATAGTAGCGAGCATGAGGAACAGCATTAAATGCGTAATGAGTTAATTCAGCTGCTTGTTGCTGAACGGCAGAAACGATTTTAGGATTGCAATGTCCTAAATTTAAAACACCGATACCACCAACAAAATCGATATAAGAATTATTTTCTTGATCCCAAACGGTCGCATTGGAACCTTTGGTTAAAACTATAGGGTGCACAATAGAGAGTGCAGGTGTAATTTGCATAATGAATTTCCTCCGGTGATGGTTTGCTCATTCTTTATTTTTCATAACTGATGAGCTTTATGGTATTTATCAGACCAAAAATGCGGAGGTGATTCAAACGAAAAAAAAGCAGTGATCTATTCCATTTTTTCTGATGTTCAATCTTTGTCCAACTGGAGATGATCAGTGAGCCAAGCAGTAAATTTTTTAATCTTAGGAATGTCTGAGGAATTTTCTTCATAGGCTAAATAATATGACCCATGGCTTTTGAGTTCATAATGCCAAGGAATCACGAGAGTTCCACGATCTAATTCATCTTGTGCCAAAAATTTCGGAACAAGACCGATGCCATAACCTAATTCAGCAGCTCTAATACACGCAGACCATGTTTCAAAGCCTGGGCCTTGATAGCATCTATCGATTTCTACATTTTGACTGGAAAAATAGATATGCCATGATGCAGCGCGAGACTGGCATTGCAACAGCGTATAGTTTTGAAAGTCTTCCACTTTATTAATTGGAAACCCTTTTTCTTGTAAAAAAGTAGGGTGACAAACAGGGACCATCCATTCATCAAAGAGTTTGATGCATTCAATATCTTTCCAAATACCATCACCAAATAAAAAAGCAATATCTATGCCAGCTTTTGCGAGATCAAAGGGTTGAACGTAATCTCGAATGTCTAAGTGGATATTGGGATTTAAATCATAGAAATTTTTAAGCTCAGGAATGAGCCAACGAGCACCAAAGGTTGGATGAGCAGCGATGCTTAGAATTTCTTTATCCGACTCATAAGAAAGCATGTGAAGTGTTGAATTTTCAACATAGCTTAAAATCTTTCTAGCTTCAGGCAAGTAAAGAGCGCCAGCAGCTGATAATGTGAGGCGTTTACGAATTCTATA
Source organism: uncultured Wohlfahrtiimonas sp. (assembly GCA_947630895.1). Classification (GTDB taxonomy): domain Bacteria; phylum Pseudomonadota; class Gammaproteobacteria; order Cardiobacteriales; family Wohlfahrtiimonadaceae; genus Wohlfahrtiimonas. Next base: position 4,535 of record CANRJJ010000075.1, read on the forward strand.
AAATAATGTGGTTTGTAATACTGATTCTAATTGTGCCACTTGTTTACTCACTGCACTTTGTGTGAGATGAAGTTCTTCAGCTGCTTGCGTAAAACTCAAATAGCGGGCAGATGCTTCAAAACATTGTAAAGATGCCATAGAAGGCATCTGTTTTCTAGGTACACGAGATAAATCCATTGAAACTCCTGTAAAACTAATCAGTATTTAATCATCCAAAATGGAATGATTTGATGCGTAAAGCTCGTTTGCATTCAAATCTTATTTGCCACTAATCTAAGCTAACACATGATCTAGATCAAATTTTTCGTGGCAATCATATAATATCTATCCAATGCCTAAAGTGAATGTAGATTTAATCAAGAAGATCATGAGGTTAAGCAGGACATAAAATATTCTTGAGGAGGAATAATATGAAAGCGATATGGAGATGGTATTTGGGCAAATCATTTATGCTCAAAATGACAGTAGGGTTTGGATTAGGTTTAGCTTGTGGTCTATTGTTTGGACCAGAGATGAAAATGTTTGCACCTCTGGGTGTCATTTTCATGAATTTATTAAAAATGATTGTGACGCCATTAATATTCTTGGCGCTGGTTGTGGCGGTCAATCACTCTAATCCTGCTGAATTAGGCAGAATTGGTGCAAAAGTTTTTCCAATTTATTTGGTAACAACCGCTGTTTCTGTAGGGCTTGGGATTATCATTGCAAAGCTAATGAACCCTGGCGCTGGTTTAACTGTGAATATTGATGCATCGATAGCAGTGCCTGAGCGACAAGGATTTTTAGATACATTGATTAGTATGATTCCTACGAATGTTGTGCAAGCATTTGCAAGCAGCAATATCTTATCAGTTGTATTTTTGGCATTATTAGCAGGCATTGCAATGCTTTATATGCGTCATTCTGAAGATGCTCGCCAAAAAGATTTAGGTGAAATTCTGATGAAAGTTGTGGATGCTGCTAATGAGGTGACACTAAGAATTTTGAATGGTGTTTTAGAATATGCGCCAATCGGAGTATTTGGTATCACAGCTGCAACCATTGGTAGCCAAGGAATGGATACAGTGATTGCATTGGGTAAATTTGTATTAACCTCTTATATTGGTGTGATCTTAATTTTAGTGGTATTTTATCCAATTATATTGAAACTTTGGGGCGGCAAAGTCATTCAGTTCTATAAGGACATTAAAGAAAGCATGCTAACTGCTTTTGTCACTTGCAGTAGCTTAGGAACATTACCCATTACATTGCGTGCAGCTAAAAAAGCAGGCATTGACGATAGAATTGCTAACTTAACATTACCAATTGGCGCAACAGTAAACATGAATGGTACAGCTTTGCGTTTAGGTGTAGCGGTAGTATTTGCAGCAGAAATCATGGGTATGGATTTAACCATTGTTGAGTTAGTATCTGTTATTTTAATTGGAACTTTAGCAGCTGTTGGAACGGCTGGCGTACCTGGTGCAGGCTTGATTGCAATGTCAGCGGTATTTGCACAGGCAGGATTGCCAATTGAGATTGTTGCATTAACAGCAGGTATTAATGTGTTGGTAGATATGATTTTCACCTTAGGCAATGTAACAGGTGACTTAGTTGCTGCAAAAATGGTGGATTTATCTGAGAAACGGCTCCAAGCAAAACAACGAGGGCAGAATCCTATTTTCGAAGATGATGAAGATTCCAATTTTGAGCCAGCACCATAATTTATCTTAAAAGTCAGATTGACAACATTAGTAAAAGGGTTAATATCGATAAGTTATTAACCCTTTTTACATGGGAATTTATGAACCAATTTTTTACTAACTATTATTACTATTATCTCCACGATGCGGGAGATATGGTTGTGTGTGAGTAAAAAATTATTCAACCTATATCACGAAAGCCCGCTTATACAGCGGGCTTTTTTTATATCTAAAGGAAATGAGATGGAATTATTAGCACAATTAAAATCATTACAAAGCAAAGAGATGATTGTGAGTGGAATCACAGAAAAAGAAGAATTAATACAGGCATTTGAAGCAGGTGCAACGTATGCAGGGTTAATTTTTGTCTTAACTTCTCCTTTTGGAATTGATATCGAAAAAGCAAAAATGATCAGTGAAAACAGTCCATTACCATTTATTGGTATTTTTCAAAATTCGGATTTGGCGGATGTTGTACATATCGTCAATGAAGTAAAGTTAAGTGCAGTTGTACTAAATGGTTGGGAAACGCAAAAGTTCATTGATCAATTAAGATTGGCGATTCCCAAGGAAATAAAGATTATTAAAATTGCTCACTTATGTGACGATGCTCCAAAAATGAATTATCAAAATGTTGATTTTTATTTATTGGGTGGACATGTTGGGGAAAAAATTGAGCCAAACTTAGCATTATTGAAGCAAATGGATTTGAGCAAAGTGTTTTTATCGGGCAATTGGAAAAATAGTGAGCTATTTGCCAGTATTTCTACACGCCCTTTAGGGGTTGAATTGAATGTAAAGATGTAATGTTTAAAAAAGCATATGTGTCATTGGTGCGAATGCCTGATGACACAACTTTAATAGGCATTTTAAAAATAGGTCCATCCAACACTAAAGTATGGAATTCACCGCTTTCACCACAAATATCAATGCCTCTTTGGGTTAAATCATTCACCACATCTTTGGTTAAAATTTTACCAAGGTCACTTGTCTTCATTCCCATGGCTAAATTAACGGATACAATCATCGCCACAAAGCCTAATTCGATGATTTCTTCTACAATCTCTTTTCGCGAGCGATTCCATAATGGCATATATAATTCTAAACCTGCTTTTTGAACAATTTGTTCATGCCATGAAGCATGCTCAGGAATATCAATATCACCAGTGATGAGTAGTTCAGCACCCAAATTTTTTGCTTTAGCCAATAAGTTTAAATAGTTCTCTTCGTAATCACTCCAGCTAGAAGATGCGCTAAGAATAGGTAAGTCTAACGCATTTGCTTGTGCTTGAGTGATTGATATTGGCACGCCATGTGAGCGAGAATATTCACCTTCATCTGATAACATCATAATCAAACCAATGACTTGCCCTTTTTTTAATGCATGGTAGAGCGCTAATGTACTGTCTTTGCCACCGCTGAAAGATAGGATGAATTGATTGTTTTGTTTAGATTGATCATTATTTGTCATATGTTCCTTAAATTCGTGAGATTATTTATAGGTAATATATATAAATATTAGTCATAATTAATTAATAAATCTTTATTATGATTATTATAGTTTCTAATAATTTTATTAGGTGGGAGA
>CANRJJ010000076.1 GCA_947630895.1 uncultured Wohlfahrtiimonas sp.
AAAACTATTCGGAAATTTATATGAAATATAACAAAGCATTAATGGGTGGTATAGCTTGCTTGATCGTACTATCTGGCTGTTCAACAAGTACGATTCAGCCTAAAGGTCGATTAGATTATCTCAATGCCTCATCTGTTAATCCATTGGAATTACCGCCAGATTTAGTGGGCCGTAACAATGTTGATAGTAATAACCGAACCACTCAAATGTTGAGTGAATATCAGAGTCAGGTAAATAATCGTAATAATTTATCAGGTCGTGTATTGGCGACATCTGACTCTGTTCGTATTGAACGAGCAGGTGAAACTCGTTGGGTTGTGACTACTTTGCCAGCTGAATATGTATGGTCGAGAGCGGTTCAGTTATTCCAAGAAGTTGGCTTAGCGATTGAAATTCAAAATCCAGAAGCGGGTATTTTAGAATCAGCTTGGGCAGAAAATAGAGCAGACGTACCTGATTCATGGATTCGTCAATTATTAAAATCTGCTATGGATAACGTATTCTCATCACCAACGCGTGATAAATTCAGAATTCGTTTAGAGCGTACAAATAATGGTGAAGTGTTAGTTTATGTAACGCATTATGGTATGAAAGATCAAACTTCAGGTCGTGATAATGAATTCCATAAATGGGTTGATCGTCCAAGAGATACTGAGTTAGAAGCTGAAATGATTGCTCGTTTAGTGGCTAAGTTGGGTGTTGCAAATCCTAAAGAAGTGAATAATGCTAATGCATTGGTGATGAATGAAACATCAACAGGTGCAGATATTAATCGTCCATTGCAGTCTGTTTGGTTGCAAGTAGGTAATTTGTTAGACGATGGAGCAACATTTAAAATTGAATCGCAAAACAGCCAAGAGCATAGCTATATTGTTTTACAAAGAGATCCAAATAAAACTAAAGGTGGCGGCATTAAATTCTGGCAATCTAAAGAACCAGTTTACTATCGCTTCAAAGTTAGCTTGATCGAAACAGGTAAAAACAACACAGCGATTAATATTGAATCATTAGATGGACAATCTAAAAATGAAATCCTGCAACGCCTAAGAACGAGCTTGCACTAATCGTTTCAAAATCATAATCAAACGCCTGTTAGACAGGCGTTTCTTTTTTATGTAATGGAAATATGAAAAGAATTCAAAAACTACCACCACAAGTTATTAATCAAATTGCCGCAGGAGAAGTGATCGAGCGACCAGTTTCTGTCGTTAAAGAATTAGTCGAAAACAGCATTGATGCTGGCGCAACTGAAATTGTGGTAGAGGTTTCTGAAGGTGGTACTAAGAATATTACCATTCGTGATAATGGTAGCGGTATTCATGAAGATGATCTTCTGCTCGCTTTAACGAGCCATGCCACAAGTAAAATACGCGATTCTAATGATTTGGTGCGAGTACAAAGTTTAGGCTTTCGTGGCGAAGCATTGGCAAGTATCGCTTCAGTATCAGAATTAACATTAGTCACGCGTACTCAAGATTCATCACATGGTTTTAAAGTAACAGGCGTTGGAAATGATGAAATTGAAAAGCCGATGCCTGCAGCACATCCTTTTGGCACGACAATAGAAGTTAAAGATCTATTTTATAATGTACCTGCGCGTAAAAAGTTTTTGCGCACAGAGCGAACAGAGTTCAGCCATATTGAAGAATTGGTCAAACGATTGGCGTTGGTGCGTTTCGATGTGTCATTTAAGTTGATTCATAATGAGCGAATCATTTTTGATACTAAAGCTTGTAATACGCAAGAAGAAAAAGAGCGCAGAGTGAGCGCTATTTTTAATCAAGAATTTTTAGATCAAAGTTTTTATTTCACTCATACGATTGAAGACTTGCGTGGCACTTTAACTCTCAATGGTTGGATCGCTAAACCTACATTTTCACGCAATCAAACAGATTTTCAATTTGTGTATGTGAATGGGCGAATGGTGAAAGATCGCTTGATTGCACATGCGATTAAACAAGCTTATCAAGATGTTTTATATGGTCATCGCCATCCTGCTTTTATCGTTTATTTAACGATGGATCCTGAAGGTGTAGATGTGAATGCGCATCCTGCGAAGCATGAAGTGCGTTTTCGTGAATCACGTTTTGTTCATGATTTTTTATTTAGAACGATTCACCAAGTGGTTGCAAAACCTTTGTTGGAGTCTCAAGGCGATGTACAAGAAAATGAAGTTCACAATGCTACCGTACAATCCTTGCCTGAAAACAACCCACAAAATCAAAGCCGTTTAAATTTTAATGCGGCTTATCGTAATACGAACTCATCTTTTCAAAGCACTCGCAATGATCAACCTGTGAATGTCTATGCGGCATTGGGCTTGGATCAAAAAATAGAATCATCTAATCCTGTGTTATCCACTTTTTCTCCGCAATCAAGTGTTATCGAAGCTGATGATGAAGATGATGCGCCTTTAGGCTATGCATTAGGTCAATTGCATGGAGCATATATCTTGGCTGAAAATCAGCAGGGACTGGTTTTAGTGGATATGCATGCCGCGCATGAGCGAATCATTTATGAGCGCTTTAAACGAAATATCCATGAAAATTCTACTTTGGTGCGTCAGCCATTGTTGATTCCTAAAGTGATGCAAATGCATGGTAAATATGTATCAACCGTTGCCGAATTTGCCGAAGAATTAACTCAAGTTGGCATTGTTGCCGATGCCTTTGGGGATGATCAAATCATTATTAGAGAAGTGCCTGCTGCATTGGTAAATTCAGATATTGATCGCTTGATTACAGCGGTATTGGATGATTTTTATCGTTATGGATCGAGCGAGAAAATCAAAGAGAAAATTAATGAGATTTTAAGCACAATGGCATGTCATAGCGCAATTCGTCATCATAGAAAAATGACATTGCCAGAAATGAATGCCTTATTGCGCGATATTGAAAGAACAGAAAGAGCGGATCAATGCAATCATGGTCGACCAACTTGGACATCCATCGGATTGACGGATTTAGATCGCTTATTTTTACGTGGACAATAAGATTAATAGGGAAGAACAATGCAACTATATGGTGTTTTAGGTAATCCGATCGCTCATTCTAAATCTCCGATGATTCATGCCATGTTTGCTAAATCATCGGGCATAGCGTTGGAATACAATGCTTATTGTTTATCAAAAGATGATTTTGAAGGTGAATTACAAGCGTTAGTTCAGCAAGGATTATTGGGGGCTAATGTCACTGTTCCATTCAAAGAGAATGCTTTTAGAATGGCATCGGAACTTACAAAAGAAGCTAAAGAAGCATGTGCTGTGAATACATTGAGATTTGTTGATGGAAAAATCTTAGCGCACAACACTGATGGCAATGGTTTATTAAGTGATTTAGTGGATCGCCATCAGTTAAAGCTAGAAGGGCAAAGAATTTTGGTTTTGGGTGCAGGCGGTGCAACTAAAGGCATTTTAGGACCAATCTTGCGTCAAAATCCTGATGAGTTAGTGATCAGCAATCGTACTTTTGAAAAAGCAGAGCAATTGGCGGTAGATTTTGCTAAAGAAGGAAATATTCATGCTTGTGAATGGAGTGAATTAACAGGGCGATTTGATTTGATTATCAATGCTACAAGTAGCTCTTTAAGTAATGAATTTACGCCATTACCATGTGAGATAGATGCACACACTGTTGGTTATGATTTGATGTATGGCGATAAGCCAACGATCTTTATGGAATACTTAAAAGATAATGGTGCATTGCAATCTTTTGATGGCTTAGGAATGCTGGTTGAGCAAGCGGCGTTAAGCTTTGAATTTTGGCACGGCATTAAGCCTGAAACTGAGACGGTTTATCAAGATTTACGCCAAATTCTGTTATCATGTGCCACAGATTATTGAATGAAAAGGATAGAAGATCATGAGCGATAAAGAGCAGATCGACTTTGGTTATCAAACGATTGATAAAGAAAAGAAAGAAGAGAAAGTTGCTGAGGTGTTTCATTCAGTGGCATCGAAATATGATGTGATGAATGATGTGATGAGCATGGGGATTCATCGTTTGTGGAAGCGCACAATGATTGAATTAACAGGCGCACGCAAAGGTCAAAAAGCTTTAGATTTAGCCGGTGGAACAGGCGAGATCGCGATGAAAGTTGCTAAACGTGTTGGCGATGAAGGGCATGTAGTGTTGTCTGACATTAACTCATCGATGCTCGAAGAGGGCCGTAAACGTGTGATTAACTCAGGATTTATCAATAATATTTCTTTTGAGTTAATTAATGCAGAAAATATTCCTTTCCCTGATAAAAGCTTCGATCTAGTCACGATTAGTTTTGGTTTACGCAATGTGACGGATAAATTAAAAGCATTGACAGAAATGCGCAGAGTATTGAAACCAGGTGGGCGATTAGTTGTGATGGAGTTTTCTAAAACTGAGAATCCAGCTTTGACAAAATTATATGATTTCTACTCATTTTCTGCATTGCCATTCATGGGTAAAGTGATCGCAAATGATGAAGAGAGCTATCGTTATTTGGCTGAATCAATCCGTATGCATCCTGATCAAGAAACAATGAAAGCAATGATGTTAGAAGCAGGCTTTGATGAAGTTGAGTATAAAAATCTAACCGGTGGGATTGTAGCGATCCATCGTGGTTTTGTTTATTAATTGAGTTCATAAGGCTAGTTATGCTGTCACGTTGGTTAAGAGTTTTAAAAATTCATTGGGTATTATTGCGTTATGGCTTGTATGAGCTAGTTTTTTTAATTCCTGTATTTAGATTATTTGTATTTTTAAAACCTTTGGCAAATTTGCTGAATAAATATAAAAAAACACCTTTGCCAATCAGAATCAGATTGGCTTTGGAAGCATTAGGCCCAACATTTGTAAAGTTAGGGCAAGCCTTATCCACAAGAAGTGACTTGTTTCCCGATGAATACATTGAAGAGTTTGCAAAATTACAAGACAGTGTACCGCCATTTGATTCAAATTTAGCCATTCAAATCATAGAAAAATCTTTAAAAAAGCCTTTGATGGAAGTGTTTAAAAGCTTTGATGAAGAGCCATTGGCTGCCGCATCTATCGCACAAGTTCATAGTGCTGTTTTAAAGAATGGCGATGAAGTGGTTGTAAAAGTTGTACGCCCAAACATTCAAAAAGTTATTGCACGCGATGTGCAGTTGATGGAAATGTTGGCACAATTGGTTGAAAATTATGTCAAAGATGGTGATCGATTGCGCCCTGTAGAAGTTGTGCAGGAATATAAACGCACAATTTTAAGTGAATTAGATTTAACGCGAGAAGCCGCAAATGGCATGCAGTTAAAGCGTAATTTTGAAGGCTCTCATGAGCTTTATGTTCCGAATATTTATACGGAGTATGTCGCGAAAGATGTGATGGTGATGGAGAAAATCTCAGGCATTCCTGTGGATCATGTGGATACATTGAAAGCCTTGGGTGTGAATATTCCTAAGCTTGCTGAGTTAAGCGTTGAGGTTTTCTTTAAGCAAGTATTTGTGGATAGTTTTTTCCATGCTGATATGCATCCTGGCAATATCTTTGTAGATGTTAAAGATCCTGCAAATCCTTCGTATATTGCTTTGGACTATGGAATTATCGGCACATTGGGTGAAGAAGATAAACATTATCTTGCAAGTAATTTTCTCGCATTTTTTAATAGAGATTATAGAAGGGTTGCAGAGTTGCATGTGGAATCAGGCTGGGTGCCTGCGGATACTTCAATCGAAGAATTAGAATCTGCCATTCGTTCAATTTGTGAACCGATTTTCAATAAACCATTGAGTGAAATATCTTTTGGTGGATTACTATTATCGCTTTTCCAAACAGGTAGACGATTTAAAATGGTGGTGCAACCTCAATTGGTTTTATTGCAAAAAACACTGTTTAGCATTGAAGGAATCGGTAGAAAGCTATATCCAGAATTAGATTTATGGAAAACAGCTAAACCATTTTTGGTAAAATTTGTGAAATCCCAAAAGAGTGTTAAAACAGTTGCACAAAAATATCAACGCGCGATTCCAAATTGGGTTGATAACTTACCAGAAGCCATGCAAAATATCTTTCAAATCTCACAAGACATGGTTAGAGGGAAATTAAGGGTAGATCTCCATGATAAAGCTTTTGAAAAATATCAAAAAATACAGACAAAACAAACAACCCGTAAGATTTATGCATTAATCGGTACAATTTTTTCAGCAGTAGTAATTATCAGATGGGATTCTTTAAATGAATGGATAATAGGAATATTGATTTTATTGTCTATATTAACTTTTTATCAATCTCTTAAAGAATAATAATATTAATTGTAATCATTTATTAAAAAAAAGTTATAATTGTAAGGAACAGTTAAATAGGCTGTGTTTTAAAGTAAATTAAAATTATTAGATATTATATTGGGAGTTTCAAAATGAAAAAATTGTCTTTATTAGTAGCTTTAACAGTTGCAACAATGAGTGCTGGTTTTGCACAAGATTTAGAGCAAGCTAAAAGAGTGCGTCAATCAATGTTCCAAGTCGCGGCATGGGAAATGGGCACATTAGCAGGTATGGCAAAAGGTGAAGTTCCTTTTGATGCCGCTAAAGCAGAAAAAGCAGCAACAGTAATGAATGCGATGGCAAGTTCTTTACACGAAGTATTTTTACCAGGAAGCTATGCTGATTCTAAAGTAAAATCAGAAATTAATACTAATCAAGCAAAGTTCCAAGAAGACTTAGCAAATTTTGTAACAGAAAGCTCAGCAATGATTGCAGCAGCTTCTACAGAAGATGGTTTAAAAGCACAAATCGGTAAATTAGGTGGCACTTGCAAAAGCTGCCATGACACATTTAAAGCAGACTAATTTTTAAATTGGCATTGAGCAAGGTAATCTAATTTTGGATTACCTTGTTTTAATTTTTTATTTGGAGAGGATGATCGATGAAAAGTATGATTGGTAAAATTGGCCGATTAGCAGCATTTACTAGTTTAATCGCATTAAGTGCGACAGCTGTTGCGAAAGAAGTAAGAATTTATAACTGGTCAGATTATATTGATCCTGATTTGATTGCTGAATTTACCGAGCAAACTGGCATCGATGTTATCTACGATACTTTCGATAGCAATGATGTATTGTTAGCGAAAAGCTTAGCGGGTAATTCAGGTTATGATATCGTTGTTCCATCTGATTACACGGTGGCTTATCTCATCCAAGCAAATAAATTAGAACCAATTGATGCATCAAAGTTGCCTAATTTGAAAAATATTTGGCCATTCGCAACTGAGCGCTTAGCATCTTTTAAAGGTATGAATGAGCATTCTGTACCATATTTTTGGGGTACAACGGGCGTTGCGTATGATGCGAATAAAATTAAAGAATTAATTCCAGATGCACCGACAGATTCATTAGAGTTGATCATGAATCCTAAATATGCGGAAAAGCTAGCAAGTTGCGGAATTTATATGTTAGATACGCCAAGTGAAGTTTTACCTGTGGTGAATATGTACTTAGGGCTTCCTGCGGAATCAACAGATAAAGCTGATCTTGAAAAAGCTTATGATGCTATGAAACAAATTCGTCCATATATTAAAAAATTCCATTCGTCTGAATACATTACAGCTTTAGCAAATGGTGATGCATGTGTTGCATTTGGCTGGTCAGGTGATGTGTATTTAGCAAAAGCGCGTGCTAAAGAAGCTGGTACAAACGTTGATATTCAATATTTTGTGCCAAAAGAAGGCAGTATTGTTTGGTTTGACCAATTTACAATTTTGAATGATGCACCAAATAAAGATGAAGCATATGA
>CANRJJ010000077.1 GCA_947630895.1 uncultured Wohlfahrtiimonas sp.
ACAACATTATGAAAATACTGTCGCTTTAGCTTGTGCTTATATTTGGCTAAAATTATGAATGTTCAACACGCCCTAATCAAATGATAAAAGTTGATGAAAATAATAGTAAAAGCTTAATAAATATGATGGTTGCAGTCGCTATGCAACAAATATTAGATCAATATACAGATGCTTTATTAGGCAGTGAATATAGGAAAAAATTGCTGTTGAGTTCTAATATTGAACAATTATTTAAATTACAGCAGACCTATAGAGATGAAATAATCCAATCAATTATAGAAGTGAATAAGTTTGAGCAATTATTAGAAATAAGGGCCTTATTTAATAAAGTGGACACACTTGAAAGTTTATTTGTATTTTTTCAAGGTGATCCTAATATGAGTTTATCAGTGGAAGAGGAGTTATCTTTTATAGTTAAAAATTTTTGGAAGCTTAGGAAAAATGAGGATAAATTTTCTATTGATTTTCTAAGCGTATTAAAAAGAACAATTAAAGATTATAGAGGGACAATAGATACTAAAAAATTTAAATACAATGATGAATATTCGTATGCTACATATCTCGCATATTTCATTAAAAAATACCCAACAGGACAAGAATTAAATCGTACATATAGAGAATTTATAGTGCCATTTTGGGATCAAGCGCAAAAAAATATAAATTATTCTGAATTAGAACAAATGAATGAAGAGTATTGCAAGACATTAATTAATAAGTTGGTTAAAGAGTTTATTTGTACTATGGATAATAAGCTCTATTATCTAGTTAGAGGAGAAACTCAACTCAATTATCACAATATGGTTTACCTTAAATATTTAATCATCAAAGATAATATTCAAGATGAAAATATCCCTGAATTTCTAAAATCCCAAGGCGATATTGCGATTGATCCAATTACTAAAGAACCATTTGTATGGAATGTTGAAAAACGTACGATTTCTTTACCTTTAACTGAATCTAAATATTTACCAGCAAGTATTCGACTGGCAGTTTCAAATGATCCTGAAATTAAATATCTGCAAGTCACTATTCCATAAGTTTATAAAATAATAGATAGAAAAAAGGCTCTTTAATGAAACATTAAAGAGCCTTAATTTTATTGAAACAGCAGTTCCCAAATATGGGTATCGCCAATTCTTACGCTTGCTGTCATGCCTGTTGCGAGATGTATATCTTTAGGAATCTTATTAATTTTTATACGCACAGGAATGCGTTGTGCCAATCGAACCCAGTTATAAGTCGGTGTAACATTCGCCAATAATTGATCATCTGTTGTGGCACTTTGATCCGTAATACCATAACTGATGCTTTCAATGCTTCCTTCAAGATTGTAATTACCACTCATCAATTTAATGTGAACAGGCATACCAACGCTAATTCGAGCAAGTTTTGTTTCTTCTAAATAGGCTTGGATATAAAAAGAGTCTTTGACAATAATCGCGACAATCGATTCACCAACGCGCGCATAGTTGCCTTCTGTTAAACGTAGATTAGTTATTACGCCAGATTTAGGTGCTCTAATGACACTGCGCTCTAGATCAATTTTTGCTTGTTCAGCATTCGCCTCAGCTTCTTTGAGTTCTGCTCGAGCAATATTAACCTCAATCTTGGAGTTTTCTTTTAACTCATCACTAATCGCATTATCTAAAGTAATGCGACGCGTTGCTTCATGTTCTTTCAGCTTAAGATGTTCTTTTTTAATGGCTAATTGAGCAAGAGCTTTATCGTAAGCAGCGTTATAACGATCAGGATTAATTTTGAGCAGAATATCGCCTTCTTTAACAGTTTGGTTGTCTTCAACCAAAAGTTCGGTGACATAGCCTGAAATGTCAGAAGTGATAGTGATGACATCGGCGCGAATTTTTGCATCACGAGTCCAAGGAGAAAGCATGTAATAATTCCAAAGAGCATTGACGAGAAACAATGCAATCACAACTGAAATTAAAGTTATTGAATATTTTTGAAAGAAAGATTTCACTGTAATTCCTTGTTTATAAAGAACTGATTAAGGTGATGAATGAAAAAACAATAATATAAAGCGCGATGATGAAAAGCATTTCGTGCCAAATAAAACGCGATAGTTTAAAACGATGAATCATGGATACTGCGCCATAAGTGATGGGCAAAGCTAATAAGGCGTAGAGTAAAATCGGGCTAATATAAACATTGCCGATGGTTATTTCATGAATTCCCATGGGTGATCTCCTGTTCATTCAGTTGGCACCAATCCTGCCAAATTTCTTGTATTTGCAAAGTTGCAGCCATCAAAATCATTGATTGGTTTTGTGATTCTAATTCTGAGATTGCAACATTAAATTTTTCTGTGGCTGATTTTAAAAGCTTTAAGCTTTGCTGACTATCAGTTTCATAGAGCGAAGACTTTAACGCTTTAAAATATTGTGCTGCTGCTGGGTTAAGTTCAGGATGATGTCGAACAATTCTTCGTAAAAAGAAAATCTCATCCCCAAGATCTAAAGCCAAAACACCATTATTCCAGCTGTATTGAGCACGATTTTCTATGAGGTCTTTATGCTTAGCGAGTAAAATTAAGCGATCTGACATACGTGTATTGAACCAAGTATTGGCATGATTTAATGGGCGATATATCAGTGTAATCACATCTTTTAAAATGAGTTTTCTCATATTTTTTCCATGCCAATAGGGTATATCGACAGGAATCAAATGAATGGATACAGCAGCGATGACAGAGCCTAAAAGTATGCCAACTGATTGATTCAATAATTGCTCAGCAGAATATAGCTCATAATTATTAGGATGAATGATCATCAAAAATGTGATGGGCAAAGATGCATAAATGGCATATTTAGGCGTTAAAGCAAACATTGAGCAAGCAAAGATCGGAATGGCTAAAGCAATGGCTAACATAAAAAAAGTATTGGCATTCGGCAGAATATAAAGACTGATCACCAACGCGGTGATGACGGCATAAAACGATGCTTTGCAAAATAGTAATGAAATTTTTTCAGCATTCTCTTTGCCTGCAAATATATTGCATAAAATCACACTCATAGCGAGCGGCATTACGGCGTTGATTAATGTCCAGCCTGAAAGATACCAAATGAAAGATATGCTCATAAATGCAGCAGCAGAACGAAGGCCAAATATGAAACCTAATGTGTAATTTTTATGCTGTGATAATGTGCTTTCAGTCTTTAATTTAATGGATTTGCCAACTCTCGCACTTTGTAAAAATCTTCTTGCTCGTCTTGCATGTTTGAGGAGTAAGTAAATTCTATGGAGTGTGATGTGTGTCGATTCAGCATGAGCTAAGTTCATATCTTGTAAGGCAGGTTCTAATTGTTTTAAAACTTTATTAATATCAGCGCGCTTACCTTTTTCGAGGGCATCAATGGCTTGATTGATCCAAGGTTCAATTATAATCAGCTGTTCAGGAGATAAATTTTGTTTATCTCGATAAATACCTCGAGCTAGACTCAACACATGCAGAACATTTTGACACATGCCCAATACAGCATTGGCACTATTTTTACCTGATTGTCCTTCAAATGCAGCGTGTTCTCTTTGTGCATCAACGGCAATGATGTTGGATAAACTTTCTACAAAAGCATCATCCAATGCTTCTCCTTGCATGCTTTTTATGGCAGATTTAAAGCCCAATAAAATCGTCTGATCTGCATCATTAATCAAAATTTGATGCGTTCTCACTGGCCAGATTAAAGAAAACACTAACGAAGAAACAATGATGCCAAGAGAAATTTCCATGCATCTTTCAGTGGCATAATTGAAAATTGCAGTGGGTGTATCCATCATAGGGATCGCGGTAATCGCAACGGTAATGCCCACCATCATAAAGCTATAAGACCAAATGTTGCGAAGGGTTGTGGAGGCTGCGACTGTCAAAAGAATGATGATGGTAATAATGCCCAAAAATATCCAAGGAGTTTGCGCAAACATACCCATGATGATCACGGATAGCGCAGTACCAATGACAGTGCCCACTAATCGAGTTAAGCCTTTACTTAAGACCATGCCAGCTTGAGGTTGAGCCACGATTAACGCGGTGGTTGCAGCCCAATGAGGTTGCCCCAAATCTAATAAAAAAGCGATGTATAAGGCTAAAAGAGCTGAAAATGTTGCTTTAAATGCAAATTTCAACGCTGTTGAAGATGGAAAATAACTATTATTTAGGAAGGCATTCATGGAATTTTTTATGAGTTGTAATTGTGAATTTTACCTTAAAAATTATTATGCGGTAAAGTTTTGTAAAAATGATCTATTCATAAAGTGAACTACATTTATTTGTGCAGATAAGGTATAAAGAGAAATATTAATTATAATCTTTAATAATTATCAAAACATAACAAAATATAGTGCTAGGGATAACCATGAAAGAAAATAAACATATTAGTTTAGTCGTGGATGGCAAAGAGCTAACTGCTGAAGAAAATTGCTCCATTCTTGAAGCTGTCATGCAATCAGGTGAGCCGTTAACTGATAATGTCGGTTGCGCTGGGCAAGGTGTTTGTGGTTCTTGCAGAATCTTGGTGAAACACAAAGGGCAAAAAGAAGTGGTTGCTGCTTTGGCTTGTGAAACTAAAATCGAAGAGGGATTGCAAGTGAGTTTCTTAGAGCATCTGCCTGTGAATCATCGCTATCATCAATACACAACCAATGATTGGGATGGCAGAACTTGGGATATTTTACAGCGCATTAATGAAGTTTTTCCTGAAGCGAAAAATTGTCGCCATTGCGGAGGTTGTGATAATGCTTGCCCGAAACACTTGGAAGTGCAAAAAGGTGTGAATTTAGCGGCAGCAGGTGATTTAAGTGCAGCAGCAATATTCAATGAATGTATTATGTGTAACCTTTGCACCATTGCGTGCCCTGAGATGATTGAGCCAAATCATTTGGGTACTTATGTTAGGCGTCTAACAACTGCAATGACAATGCGCCCAAGCGATTTAGTCCGCCGTTTGCATCAAATTGAAACAGGCGAAATGACCATAGATATTGATGCAGAAATTAGGTAGGTAAAATTATGAACGGAATACCATACGAACAAGCACTGGCGAATTTGCAAGCATCCGATCATGCTGCGCCACCAGAGATTATTGATAAGCAAGCACTGCTGAAAGATTATCATCCTGATTATAAAGAAGGCAGTAATCAGCCATTAACCATTGGTGTGAATAAAGGTGATTCTTGTCCAACGACATTGGCTGAATTATTACAAAGCAATGCGACCATTACTGATGCGGATTTAGCAGGTGCTTTGGTTGTGAATACTGAAGTGTTGGTTGTGGGAGCGGGCGGTGCAGGTTGTGCTGCTGCGCTAGAAGTTTCAGCTAATGGTCGAAAAGTGATTTTAGCGACAAAACTTAGAGTGGGCGATAGCAATACTGTGATGGCTGAAGGTGGCATACAAGCAGCAGTCGGCGAGGATGATAGCCCGCAAATTCACTATGAAGATACATTGCGATCAGGACATATGTGTGCGGATCGTAAATTGGTAGCGCAATTGGCAATGTCTGCATCTAAAAGCATTCGTTGGTTGATTGAGCAAGGCATGATGTTTGATCGAGAAAATGGTGGAACATCTTTTTCTAGCAAATTATTAAGAAAGAAACCTGGTGGCGCAACGCGTGCACGTATCCTATCATTTAAGGACTATACGGGCGTTGAAATGATGAGAGTGCTCCGTGAAGCTGTGGAGCTCGATGATCGCATTGATGTATGGAATCGTTGCCCATTGGTAGAGCTTTTGTCTGATGAAGATGGTAATTGCGTTGGTGGTGTTATTTATGACTTAAATGCTCATCGTTTTATTTTAGTGCGAGCGAGCAAAGTGATCTTAGCGACAGGCGGAACAGGGCGATTGCATTTGAATGATTTCCCAACGTCTAATCATTATGGCGCAACAGCAGATGGCATGGTTTTGGCATATCGTATCGGTGCAAAGCTCCGTGAGATTGATTCATACCAATATCATCCAACAGGCGTTGCATGGCCTTCATTCCGTTTAGGTGGATTAATTTCTGAAGCTGCTCGTTCCGCAGGTGCTTATCTTGTGAATGGTGAAGGAAAACGCTTTGTGGATGAGTTGTTGCCGAGAGATATTGTGTCATCAGCGATTTTAAAAGAGTGTGCAGAAGGTCGTGGCGTAGAGCGAGAAGGAAACATAGGTGTATTTTTAGATATTCCTGATCTGGAAAAACGTAATCCTGGCATTTTAAAAGATCGATTGGTGAGTTTAGGGCATTTAGGTAAGCAATGTAATATCGATTTGACCCAAGAACCAGTCATGGTTCGCCCAACGTTGCATTATCAAAATGGTGGTGTTGTGATTGATGAAGATGGCTTATCGACAGTGCCAAATCTTTATTGCGTGGGTGAAATGAGCGGTGGGATTCATGGTAAAAACCGCATGATGGGTAATGCTTTGCAAGAAATCATCACATTTGGCAGAAGAGCAGGTGAACACGCTGCTTTGAATGCGAGTGCTCAGCCCGCGCCTAAAGTTGGATTATTCCATTTGTATAATTGGCAGCGCGAATTAATTTTATCGAACATGCCGATTAATAATTACGGGCCAATCTTGTTTCCTAAATATGGTAATTTCGATTTTCATCATGAAATTAGTTTAAGAAAGCAGAATAAACACTCGAACCATCATTAAAATCAGTAGGATAGAATTATGACATTTAAACCAGTATTACTCTCTGATGAAATACGCATCGGTGCTGATTTAACACAATGGCTCGAAGTGGGCGGTGGTTATGGCTTAAAAAATGCACTGAAAGCACCTGAAAAAATTATTCCTGTATTAGAGCAAGCGGATTTACGAGGCATGGGTGGTGCAGGATTTCCGACCCATCGAAAATGGCAAGCCGTTGCCAATCAAGAGAGTGGCGCTAAATATGTATTGTGCAATGGTAATGAAGACGAACCAGGAACATTTAAAGATCGCTATTTGTTAAAAGAAACACCCCATCAGATCATCGAAGGCGCTTTAATTGCAGCTGTTGCTGTCAAGGCAAATCACGTTTATCTCTATATTAATCCGCATCAAACAGAAGCTGTAGAAATTATGATTTCTGCTGTTGAGCAGTGGAAAAATCATCCTTTGTTTAAGGAGATTGAAAACTATTTGCAAATGCCTTTAGAGTTAAAAGTTGTGAAAAGTTCTGGGCTATATATTGGTGGTGAAGAAACTGCTGTGATTTCAACAGTTGAAGGAGGATTTCCGTTCCCTCGTCAAAAGCCACCTTATCCATTTGAAAGTGGTGTATCGAGCCAACCAACGCTAGTGAATAATGTGGAAACTTTTGCAACGGTAACGCATATTTTGAAAAACGGCGCGAAGTGGTACAACGATTTAGGCATTGATAATGCATCAGGCACAAAGCTTTATTCATTATCAGGCGATATTTTAAAGCCTGGCTTATATGAATTACCGATGGGCACAACTTTGCGTGAATTGGTATTCACTCATGGTGGAGGTATGTTAAGTAGTTCACCTTTTAAAGCTGTATTTACAGGCGGTCCTTCCAATACTTTGCTCACTGAAAAAGATTTAGATGTAAAGATGGATTTTGATTCTTTGAAAGAGAAAGGATCAAGTTTAGGGACAGGTGCAATGATTGTAATGTCGGAAGGAACGAGTATTGTGCGCAAAGTGGCTGAATATGTTGATTTCTTTGCGGCAGGTTCATGTGGGCAATGCACATC
>CANRJJ010000078.1 GCA_947630895.1 uncultured Wohlfahrtiimonas sp.
CGGGAAAACATTTCGTTACGCAGTAATGATTTTATTGTGGGTATTTGGTGGCTCAGCACTGTTCGATAAGTTTTTCTAAGTCGATTACTATTATTTATTGATGATGAATGTGGCATAATGGCGGCAAAAAAGGAGCCGTTATGTTTAAAACCCCTATGTTGAACTCTGATATTTGCCGTGTACTGGCAAGTATGGGACACACTGATCGTATCGCAATTGCAGATGCGGGTTTACCCATCCCTGATCATATTGAACGAATTGATTTAGCATTGATTGAAGGATTGCCAAGCTTTTTAGATGTCCTCAAAGCCACATTGGCAGTGATGAAAGTCGAAAAAGCAGTATTAGCGACAGAAATTCAAGAACGTAATCCTGAAGTTCATCAAGCTGTTGTAACACTTTTGAAGCAACATGAACCAAATATTGCGATTATGTACATCTCCCATGAAGATTTCAAAAATGCTACATCTTCTGAATCTTGTAAGGCAATTGTAAGAACTGGTGAATGCACACCATATGCCAACATAATTTTAGAATCAGGTGTCGTTTTTTAAGATGAAAGAAATATTATTAAGCATTCATAATGTCAGCAAATCTTTTCCGGGCGTAAAAGCGTTGAATGGTGTGAGTTTGAATGTATATGCTGGACGAGTGATGGCTTTGCTGGGTGAAAATGGTGCTGGCAAATCCACATTGATGAAAGTTTTAACAGGTATCTATAGTAAAGATGATGGTGACATCAGTTTTTTAGGTGAAAAAGTACAATTTAAAAATCCTAAAGCATCACAAGAAGCAGGGATTGGCATTATTCACCAAGAATTGAATTTAATTCCTGCGCTATCCATTGCTGAGAATATCTTTTTAGGGCGAGAATTTACGAATGCATTTGGCTGCATTGATTGGAAAAAAATGCACTCAGAAGCCACAAAGTTATTGCAACGATTAAACATCAATTACGATAGCCATACATTGGTGGGTGAACTTTCCATCGGTGGTCAGCAAATGGTGGAAATCGCAAAAGTTCTGAGCTTTGATACAAAAGTCATCATCATGGATGAACCAACGGATGCATTGACGGATACAGAAACAGAAGCATTATTCAATGTGATTAGAGAATTGCGCAATAATGGCTGTGGCATCGTTTATATTTCGCATCGTTTGAAAGAGATTTTTGAAATTTGTGATGATGTGACTGTGATCCGTGATGGTCAATTTGTGACGGAAAAAACAGTGAGTGAATTGGTAGAAGATACGCTCATTGAAGCAATGGTGGGGCGTAAATTAGAAGATCAATATCCGCGAGTTAAAGTGGAAGTGGGCCATGAAGTGCTTTCTGTTAAAAATTTAGAAAGCGAAGGCGTGAATGGCGTGAGTTTTGACCTGAAAGCAGGTGAGATTTTAGGCGTTTCAGGCTTGATGGGTTCAGGGCGCACAGAGTTGATGAAAACGATTTATGGTGCAATACCACAAAAATCAGGTGTGATTAAGTTAGAGAATAAAACAGTCAAAATGACAAGCTGTAGTGAAGCTTTGAATCAAGGCATCGTTTATATCTCGGAAGATCGTAAAAAAGATGGCTTAGTGTTATCCATGTCTGTGAAAGACAATATGACGCTCAGTTCATTACATTTCTTTCAAAATGCTTTGCAATATTTGAAGCTCAATGAAGAAAGTGATGCTGTGAATGATTACGTGAAAACATTCAATATTAAAACGCCACACATTCATCAAATCATCGGTTTGCTATCGGGTGGTAATCAGCAAAAAATTGCGATCGCCAAAGGATTAATGACAAACCCAAAAGTTTTGATCTTAGATGAGCCAACGCGTGGCGTGGATGTTGGTGCTAAAAAAGAGATCTATCAGCTCATTAATGCGTTTAAAGAAACAGGATTAAGTGTCATCTTAGTGTCATCAGAAATGCCTGAAGTTTTAGGCATGAGTGATCGTATTTTGGTGATGCATGAAGGCAAAATTACAGCTGAATTTAATAGAGAAGATGCAACACAGGAAAAAATTATGGCAGCAGCAGTGGGTAAAGTTAAGGGAGCGCAGTAATGCAACAAGGGTCAATTAAGAATTTTCTAATACAACAAAAATCATTATTGGCGTTGCTGGTATTGATCGCAGGTGTTTCGACATTGAGTGAAAACTTTTTCACTTTGAACAATATTTTTAATATTCTTCAGCAAACATCCGTGAATGCAATCATTGCTGTGGGCATGACTTTAGTGATTTTAACGAGCGGCATTGATCTTTCCGTGGGCTCAGTCTTTGCATTAACGGGCGCTGTTGTGGCTTCTATTGTTGGATTGGATCTGAATCCTTTTATCGCAATATTTGCAGCATTGATTTTGGGCTCGTTGCTAGGAATGACGTCGGGAATCATCGTTGCCAAGGGGAAATTACAAGCGTTTATCGCAACATTAGTAATGATGTTGATTCTGCGTGGTGTAACTTTGGTTTATACGCAAGGAAGCCCGATCAATTTAGGCATGACAGATAACTCTGAGATGTTTGAATGGATTGGTTTTGGTCGTTTATTTGGCGTTCCATTTCCAATCATATTAATGGTTATCGTATTTTTGATTGCTGGTTATATCTTAAAGTTTACTCGTTTTGGTCGTCATATTTATGCTGTGGGCGGTAATGAGTCAGCAGCGAGATTATCAGGCATTAACGTTGATCGTGTGAAAATCATGGTTTATATGATCAGTGGATTATTGTGTGCTGTGGCGGCTATGATCGAAGTGGCAAGATTATCTTCTGCGCAACCGACAGCAGGTACAGGCTATGAGATGGATGCGATCGCAGCAGTTGTTCTAGGTGGAACAAGCATGGCAGGTGGTCGTGGTAAGATTATCGGCACATTGATTGGTGCATTGATTTTAGGATTTTTGAACAATGGTTTGAACTTATTGGGCGTAGATGCTTATTATCAAATGATTGTAAAAGGCAGTGTAATTTTGTTGGCAGTATTGATTGATAACAAAGCTTATAAAGCTTAGTGATATGGAGATAGAAAGATGAGAAAGAAAACATTGTTAAAAGTTGCGATGATTGCGGCATTGGGTATTTTTAGTGGCCAAGCATTAGCGCAAGAAAAAGTAGCATTGGTCGTATCAACATTGAATAATCCATTCTTCGTAACATTAAAAGATGGCGCTGCAAAGAAAGCTGAAGAATTGGGCTATGAATTAGTAATTTTAGATTCACAAAATAACCCTGCAAAAGAGTTGGCGAATGTTGAAGATATTTTAGTGAAAGGCACTAAAGTATTGTTGATTAACCCAACAGATTCAGATGCTGTAGGTAATGCGGTATTGGCTGCAAACAAGGCTAATATTCCTGTCATTACATTGGATAGAGCATCAAACAAGGGTGAAGTTGCAGCGCATATCGCTTCTGATAATGCTGCTGGCGGTAAAATGGCAGGTGATTTTATCGTAGAGAAATTGGGTAAAGATGCAAAAGTTATTCAGTTGCAAGGCATCATCGGAACTTCAGCTTCTCGTGAGCGTGGTGAAGGTTTTAATCAATCACAAAAAGAGAATGGTTTTACTGTTTTAGCTGCACAGCCTGCTGATTTTGATCGTGCAAAAGGCATGAACGTTATGCAAAACCTTTTAACAGCGAATCCATCAGTTCAAGCAGTGTTTGCAGAAAATGATGAAATGGCATTGGGTGCTGTGCGTGCGATTCGTAGTGCTGGTAAACAAGATATCTTAGTTGTGGGTTTCGATGGTACAGATGATGGTATCCAATCAGTAAAACGTGGCCAAATGGGTGCAACAGTGGCTCAGCAGCCTGATTTAATTGGTGCAAAAGGTATTGAAACTGCTGATTTGATCATCAAAGGCGAGCAACCTGAGAAAAATATTCCTGTAGAATTACAATTGATTATTCAATAATAATTCAAAGTAAAAAAGATCTGGAAACAGATCTTTTTTTTGCTGTTAATTATAGTGTTATTTGAATTTAAGTTTAATATATTAAACTTTTTGGCTTTTTATCAAAATAAAAAATAAAATTTTTATTGATCTATAAAAATAAAAAAAAGGAAATATTATAAATATAAATCAATGGGTTGTGATTGTTTTGCGGATTGAGATATTAGTTCATTTATAGAAGAGAAAGAATTATATGAATGTCTCAATTATTCTTAAATTTTAGATGTAACGATATGATAATTAATAATGATTTCATAAATATGCAATTGTTTTTTAGTTCTAACATGATGAATCAATTAGTTTGATAAAATTTCATAACATGCGATAATGCGTTCACCTTATTTAACAGATATGACTAAGCTATGAAAGAATTGGAATTGAAGCAACAAGGGAAGATCAAGCGTTTAACAAATCAAACATTTAAATTTGATGAAAGAGTACGTGATGGTTGGTTCTCTGCAGTCTATTTTTTAAAGACAACTGAAATTGCTGAAAAATATTGTAAAGGCAAGATTGTCACAATGCAGTTCTTTCAACGCCAAGACAAAGTTGTGGTTTGTGGTATCGATGAATCGATTGCTTTATTGCATACTTTTGCGAGAAATCCTGAAGCTTTAGAGATCAACGCATTAAATGATGGCGATATGGTCAATGCATTTGAAGCCGTATTAACAGTGACTGGCCGATATGAAGATTTCGGCTATTTAGAAGGCTTGATTGATGGAATTTTGGCGCGCCGAAGCTCTGTTGCAACTCACGTGCATCGCGTAGTAAAAGCAGCGGGTGAGAAATCTGTACTCTTTATGGCGGATCGTAATGATCACTTCAGTCAACAAGCAGGCGACGGCTATGCAGCTTTCATTGGCGGAAGCTCAGCGCAAGCAACACACGCAATGAATGAATGGTGGGGTAAAGAAGGCATTGGCACGATGCCACATGCATTAATCCAATTGTTTGATGGTGATATCGTTGCTGCCGCAAAAGCGTATCACGAAACTTTTCCTAAAGATCGCTTAGTTGTTTTGGTGGATTATCATGATGATGTGATCGAAGACTCTTTGAAAGTTGCGCGTGAATTAGGTGATGTGTTAGCAGGCGTACGCATTGATACTTCCGGCAATATGGTGGATAAATACTTTATGCGCAATCCTGAATTATTGGGTCGATTTGATCCAAGAGGATGCAATAAAGAATTAGTATTCGCACTTCGTGAAGCATTGGATAAAGAAGGCTTCCATAATGTAAGCATCATTGTAACGGGTGGCCTGAATCCTGAAAAAATCAAAGCATTTGAAGATAATAATGTACCAATCAATGTTTACGGCGTTGGTGCGAGCTTGTTAGAAATCAACATCGGTTTTACGGGTGACAATGTATTGTTAGACGGTAAACCACAAGCAAAAGCAGGCCGTGCTTACTGGCCAAATCCAAGATTAGAGAAGGTTGAATATGCAAAATAGGCTGATGGCCAATTATGTAGATCATTTGATTGAATGGCTGCATGAAGAGAAAAATGCACGCAATTTAGATGGTTTTGTATTTGGATTAAGCGGTGGTGTAGATTCAGCAGTTGTGAGTTTTTTACTGGCAAAAGCTGATCTGCATAATAGTTTTGCAGTGATGATGCCATGTCATAGCCATGAATCTGATCTTAATGATGCCAAGTTAGTCTTGGATCAATGCCATTTGAATCATATAACCGTTGATTTATCGGCAACGCATTCAGTTTTATATAACACAATTGGTCAGCAAAATTTAGAAGGCAGGTCCGCCATTGAAACGCGAGTGATCGATGGCAATATGCGTGCAAGATTACGCATGACGACGCTTTATGCGATAGCTCAAGCACGCAATGCATTGGTGGTGGGCACGGATAATCAAGTGGAATGGCAGTTAGGGTATTTTACAAAATATGGTGATGGTGGCGTCGATGTTGCACCGTTGATTCATTTGATGAAAGATGAAGTGTATGACTTGGCAAGATATTTAGGTGTGCCACAATCCATCATTGATAAAAAACCTTCTGGCGGGCTTTGGGAAGCACAAACTGATGAAGAAGAAATTGGTTTAAGCTACGATGAAATGAATCGTGCATTGCGCGGAGAGCGGATGACTGATAAGGTGCAGGCCATTATTAAACATTGGCATGATCGTTCGAAACATAAACGTGAACTGCCAAAAATGCCTAAAGCCTTTTCTGATTTTCAATAAGTAGCCGACTATGATTCCTTTAAGTTTATACATTCACTTTCCTTGGTGCATTCAAAAGTGCCCTTATTGTGACTTTAATTCCCATCAGCTAAAAAATAATACGTACGAAGACAATTACGTCGATGCTTTATTGCAAGATGTGGTTGAAATTGTGCCTAAGATTTGGGGTAGAACGATTCGTTCTATCTTTATTGGTGGTGGAACGCCAAGTTTAATGAAGCCTGAGGATATGGCTAAATTAATGAGTGGCATTAGAAGCTATTTGATTTTAGATCCACAAGCTGAAATTACGATAGAAGCGAATCCTGGTACTGTGGATGCTAGTTATTTCAAGGCTTATCATGAGCTTGGTATCAATCGTATTTCTATCGGTATTCAAAGTCTAAACGATCAGCACTTAAAAAAGCTTGGCAGAATTCACCAAAGTGATGAAGCGAAACGTGCTGTGCAAGTTGCTAGAGATGCAGGATTTGAAAACATTAACTGTGATTTGATGTTTGCATTGCCAGGGCAAACTTTAGAGGAAGCCATCAGTGATTTAGAAGGCGTAATTGCTTTGAATCCTGATCATATTTCTCATTATCAATTAACACTAGAACCCAATACATATTTTTATAAATATCCACCTCAATTGCCTGAAAGTGAGCTGATTGAAGATATGCAATTGCAAAGTTATGCTTTATTGGAAAAGCATGGCTACGAACATTATGAAGTCTCTGCTTTTGGTCGAAAAGGGCATCAATCGAAACATAATCGCAATTATTGGGAATTTGGTGATTACATTGGAATCGGTGCTGGCGCGCACGGCAAAATTACCATGCAAGGTGAATCACATATTTTAAGAACATCTATCGAGAAACATCCTGCGCAATATTTGAAAAAAACTGCGGCAGAGCGTTTAGTGATCGAAGATGTACAAAATGAAGATTTACCATTTGAATTCATGCTGAATGCATTGCGATTAAAAGAAGGTATTGATGCTGAAATTTTCTCTGAAAGAACATTTTTGCCCATCTCAGAGATATCTCCAAAGCTGGATTTATTAAGAGAGAAAGGCTTGATCATAAAAGATAACGATAAAATTAAAACCACTGATAAAGGGTTTCTATTTTTGAATAATGTTTTGTCTGAATTTATCGATTAATATTTTGCTGTTTATCATTTGATTTTTGTTTGCATATATGTTTAGATGGTGATTCGTAATACCTATCTGGGAACAGAAATGAATTTATTTGTAATTGAAATGATGATGCTTTAGAGAGTTACTTGAAAGAGTGACTCTCGTGCCTATATGAGCCACTCTAAAGCGTGATTTCAATCTACAAAATACCGCCAGAGTGATGAAAAACACTCTGGCTTTTTTTTTATGCAAAAAATATTTATATCGATGATTAGGGGCTGTTGAACATTTGAATTCAAAATAAAAAATAGCGAGCGGTATAATATTATCGCCAAACAAAATTAACC
>CANRJJ010000079.1 GCA_947630895.1 uncultured Wohlfahrtiimonas sp.
GTGTTGGAATTAATCTTAGCAGGACTCGCAATAATTGCTTATATCGCATCTATGATCTTTTTAAAAAAGACACAAGTCAGAAGATTATGGTTGATTCTTTTTATCTTAATCATCATTAGCACATGCTTTGGTGTTTCATTTATGCATTTTGATAAATCTGGATTATTAGCAGATGCCACAGAGATGTCAGAGTTGTATTTCATTTACTCAATGGTGGCTTTGTTGCCAGCAATCGCAGTGATTAACTTGTGGGTATTTCGTTCAGTGATTTGGAAAGTATTGCGCGGACAAGATATCTCAGAGAAAGATAATAAAGCTGAATAATTAAGTGTATTAAGGAAAAAGCCAACCAAATGAGTTGGCTTTTTTATGGTAGATAATTTTTATTCTGTAGGTATCTGACTTTTACTTGTGGAAGATGTACCACATTTATGACAAAAGTGAAGAAAGGCACTTTTTCTTGTTTGGCAAACTTGGCAATTATTGAAAATACTAATGCCGCAATGTGGGCAAAAATCATGCTCCGGGTCAGTAAAGTTAGAAGCTCGCTCACAACTTGGGCATACCCCTTTACCTAATCGTACTAGTGCTACATCATAACTAAGTTCCTTTCTTCGAACAGTTTCAGGTTGAGCTTCTGCAATTTTTTGTTTAGCTAAATATTTTTGTAATCCCCTGATGGCATAATGACCACCTAAAATAGTAATCACAATTCCCACACCATAACGTACATATCCGCCATAACTTGGCAAATAGGGTACTAACTCTACAAAGAAAGTGAATAGAGCAAAGAAAATAAATCCCCAAGCAAATGGCCAATACTGGCTTTTTCGTTTTTTTGCAAATAACCATCCAGCAAGAATCAATAAAGGTAGCGTCACCGCCAAGCGATATAAGAAAACACGTAAATTTTGCTTTTTAACTTCTATTTGTAATGCTTCATAAGCCTGATTATTTAACACCGTTATTTGTTGTCTAATACTTTCTGTTTGAATGTTTAGCTGTGTAATTTCTTTATATTTCTCTGAGATTTGTTGATCTAATTGATTCACATCTTTTTTAATATTTTCTAATTCTTTTGTACGAGAAATTAACTCATCATCTTGGTCAGCACGTTCTGTAGCTTGTCTTGTTTTAAGCCAATTATTAAAGGAATCATTCGCATTTTGATAAACTTTATTTTCAATTCTGAGTTTTTCTTCAATGCTGAGTAGCTCATCATTTGCGTGATTGATTTTAGTGTATTGTTGGCTCAATGATTCTTGTAGTGGTGTCATTATGGCTTGATCGATAAAACTATCTTTTTGGAGATATTTTTCAACTTTTGGTAGATCATTTACCACTGAACTACCAAGCCCGATTAAAAACCAAGCAAAAATGATGCTGATGACCCATAGTCCACGATTGAACCATTTTTCTGATAAGCGAAGATGTTTGCTCATATTAGACTCTCTATTTATTATTTTATAAGAATCTGATTATTAGAACGCTATAGAGATAAAATTAAATGAAACAAACTATAGCGTTTAATGGATAAATTTTATTTAAGATTAACCAAAATATCACTAGTGATGTCTTTAATGTTATTAGCTCCTGTTAATGTCATCGCAACTCTCATCTCTTTTTGGAAGAGATCCAATAAGTTTTCTACGCCAGCTTGACCGCCTGCGGCTAAAGCGTAAGCAAAAGATCGGCCAATCATCACGCTATCAGCACCCAATGCAATCATGCGGACAACATCTAAGCCTGTGCGGACACCTGAATCAGCCAATATTTTAACATCACCTTTGACGGCATCAACGATGGCTGGTAATGCACGAGCAGAAGATAAAACACCATCCAATTGACGGCCACCATGATTGGATACCACAATCCCATCTGCACCAAATCTGACAGCATCTTTCGCATCTTCTGGGTCTAAAATGCCTTTAATGATCATAGGACCATCCCAAAATTCACGCACCCATTCAAGATCTTTCCAACTAATTGAAGGATCAAAGTTTTTGGCTAACCATCCAATATAATCTTCCAAGCCAATTGCTGAGCCAAAGTATTTTGATACATTACCTAAATCATGAGGCTTACCATTAATACCAACATCCCAAGCCCATTTTGGATGAAGCATCGCTTGTGTAATTCTACGGATATTAGCATTCGGTCCGCTCATACCTGAATGAGCATCACGATAGCGAGCCCCAGGTGTTGGCATATCGACGGTAAAGACTAAAGTTTTAACGCCATTTTCTTTGGCGCGTTCTAAAACATTTTTCATAAATCCACGATCTTTTAATACATATAATTGAAACCACATTGGACGATCTATGGCAGGGACTACTTCTTCTATCGGACATACAGAGACTGATGATAGTGTGAATGGAATGCCTTTTTTTTCAGCGGCCTTTGCAGCTTGTACTTCACCTCGTTTTGCATACATGCCTGTTAAGCCAACAGGTGCGAGAATAACAGGTATGGATAAATGATCATCCCATAATTGTGTTTCTGTACTGATGTTGGACATATCCCGTAAAACTAATTGTTTAAGCTCAATGTCTGACAAGTCTGCAACATTTCGTCTGAGTGTATGTTCTGCGTATGCGCCACCATCAATATAGTGAAATAAAAAGGGTGGGAGTGTTCGTTTAGCTGCTTTTCTATAATCTGTAGATGCCGAAATAATCATTGAGTTGCTCCATAGTATATTGCTTAATAATTTATTTTATCAGGCAATGTAGCGTAAATTCTTATGAAAAATCAATGTCTATCTTATGAATTATAAGCTTAATCATTCTTTTTATATATGTTATATATGTTTTTTTTCTTGCTTGTTAAAATACTTGGTGCTATAAATTTACTCAACGTTATTTCATGAAATATTTTTTCTTTTAGCAACTTGTGGTTGAGCATTGTTTCATTAGGAGTCGATATGTTAAGTGGTTTAATTGTAGGGGCTTTATTAGGATTTATCTTGCAGAGAGCAAGATTCTGTATGACGGGTGGGTTTAGAGATATTTATCTCACGCGCAATAACACATTGCTATATGCATTTTTAATTGCGATTTCAGTCCAAGCCGTTGGCGTATATTTTTTAGTGGAAACAGGTAATTTGAGTATTCCTGTGGGTACTGTGTCTTTAGTGGGTGTGATTGGCGGAAGCTTGCTTTTTGGTGTGGGCATTATTTTAGCAGGCGGATGCGCGACAGGAACATGGTATCGTGCTGGTGAAGGCTTGATTGGTAGTTGGGTTGCATTGATCTTTTATATGCTATCAGCGGCAACCATCAAATATGGCGTGATGGCAGATGCTTATAAAAATATCAGCGCTAATGGTGTTGTCAACAATTCAATGTCTGAAACATTACAAATACCACAAGGATTATTAATTTTGTTGTTAGTTGGTATTACTTCTTTCTTAGTAATTAGACACTTACGTAAACCTCAAGTGAAAATACCAACATTGCCTGCAAGAAAAACAGGTATTGCACATTGGTTGTTTGAAAAAAGATGGCATCCATTTGTGGCAGGTGCAGCGGTTGGCTTAATTGCATTTATTGCATGGCCATTAAGTTCTGCGACGGGTCGAGTGGGTGGATTAGGCATCACAACGCCTTCTGCAAATATTGTCCAGTTCTTATTGACGGGCAATGATGGATTAATTAACTGGGGCGTATATTTAGTTTTAGGAATCTTTATCGGTTCATTCGTTGCGGCAAAAGGAAGTAGCGAATTTAAATGGAGAGTGCCAAGCAGTAACATCATGATCTCAAGTGTTGTTGGCGGTATTTTGATGGGCATTGGTGCAGGTTTTGCAGGTGGTTGTACGATTGGTAATGGCTTAACCAATACATCGATTATGTTATGGCAAGGTTGGTTGGGTTTAATTTTCACAATCATTGGCGTTTGGATTGCATCTTACTTTGTGTATGTAAGACCACGTAGAAAAACTCAGCAACGAGCATCTTCAAATTTATCAACTGTTAGTTAATTCAAGAATATTAGGAGCATAAAATGGCATTGTATGAATTAAAATCTTTAGGAATGGTTTGCCCTTTTCCATTAATTGAAGCGAAAGAAAAATTAAGTGAGATCGAAGTTGGAGATGCGTTGAAAATTGAGTTTGACTGCACGCAAGGTACTGAGGCTATTCCACGTTGGGCAGCTGAATCAGGTTATGGCGTAGAAGACTTTGTTCAATTAGGCGATGCATCTTGGAGCATCACAATCATTAAAACTCATTAATTGGATCGCTTAAAAAAAATCCCAGATGACAAAATAATCTGGGATTTTTTATTGGGTATTTATATGACTTTATTTCTTCCAGCCATATAGCCCAAGATTGTTTGTAATAGAATCAATCCTAAAAATACTGAAAATGAAATTGACCAAGTATTAAACCAATCAAATAATAAACCAAAGAAAAATGGGCCAGTAGCCGCGATTAAATAGCCAATGGATTGCGCCATAATAGACAACTGAGTTGCTTGATGATGATTATTAGAACGCAAACTGATGAACATGATTGCCAATATAATGCTGATACCGCTACCAATTCCCGCAATTGCAAACCATAAAATTGAAAGTTTTGGTGCTAAAAATATGCCAAGCGTGCCAGCGAAGGATGATAGAGATGCAAAAATGGCAATGATTTTTTGGTCCTTTGTAATTTTAATGACAAATGGAATTAAAACGCCAACGCCCAAAGAGATGATTTGAAACAGCGTTAAAAACCAACCAGATGTAGTCAATGAAATATCGTGGGATTTTAAATAGGTGGGAAACCAGCTAATGGATACATAGAAAGTAAGAGATTGTAAGCCCATAAAACCTGTTACTTGCCATGCAATTGGTGAATGCCACAGCGGTTTTTCTGAGTTATGTTGATTTTGTATTGGCTCATTTTTGGTATGAGCTTTTAATACAGTTGGCAACCATACAAAAATGGTAATAGCGGTGAGTATTCCCCAAATGGCCAATGAAGATTTCCATTCGCCAGGTAATATTAGCGCAAGTGGAATCGCGACTCCTGAAGCAATCGCGGCAGTTAGTCCAAATGTTATTGAATAAGCAGTACTCATCTGGCTAATGTAATCAGGAAAATCTCGTTTAACTAAAGAGGGTAATAAAACATTACCGATCGCGATCCCCATAGCTAAAATAATATAGCCAATAAATAGCATAGGTAAACTGCCTTGCGAGCGTAGTAAAATGCCAGTTAATAGGGCTATCATCGCGATTAACAGCATTTTTTCTATGCCAATTTTTTTACCCAAAATGGCCAAAGGTGAACATATACCAAAAACTAATAACGGCACTGCATTTAACAAACCAATGAGTGATGGTGAGATATTAAAATATTGCTGAATATTACTCGATAAAGGACCAACGCTAGTGATCGGTGCACGCAAATTTGCAGCAATTAAAAAGAAACCTATGATGAAAATGGTGCTTGGAAGTGCTTTTTTTGTGACATTTATCATGATTTTTAACTTTGTTTGGCAGGTATTTAAAATTAATTTTGTATAGTAACTGTTGGATTTTACTATAGGTTATGTGGTTTTATAGCATTGAAGATATCAGTTATTACTATTTAGTTATAGTTTATTTTAAAAAATTTTGGATAATTGATGCGTGCCTACAAAACCACAACAGGATTAAAAGGAGATTTAGGAATGAAGACACAGGTTGTCATTATTGGTGCTGGGCCTGCAGGGTTATTACTTGGTGAGCTTTTATCCAAGGAAGGGATTGATAATGTTATTCTAGAACAGCGTTCTGCGGATTATGTTTTAGGTCGTATTCGTGCAGGTGTTTTAGAAAGTGTTACAGTTAATGCTTTGGAAAGAGTAGGCGCGAGCCAAAGACTTAAGAAAGAAGGTCTTCCACATGACGGTATCGAATTAGTTTATGATGATATTCACCATCGTGTTGATTTCAAAAAATTAATCGATAGATCTGTTGTCGTTTATGGGCAAACAGAAGTGACTCGTGATCTTATGGATGCGCGTCAAGCAAAAGGTACAACAACTTTTTATGAGGCAACAGAAGTAACGCCACATGATATTAAAAGTAATGCACCTTATGTAACATTTATGTATGAAGGTAAAGAACATACTATTCATTGTGATTTCATCGCGGGTTGTGATGGTTTCCACGGTGTATCAAGAAAATCTATTCCAAAAGATGTTATTCAGGAATATGAAAGAGTATATCCATTTGGTTGGTTAGGCATGTTATCAGATACATTGCCTGTAGCAGATGAATTGATCTATGGTAATACAGAAAGAGGTTTCTACTTAGCGAGCCAACGTTCTGCAACAAGAAGTAGATACTACTTACAAGTTCCATTGACTGAAAAAGTTGAGAACTGGTCAGATGATAGATTCTGGGAAGAATTAAGCACGCGTTTATACCCAGAAGCTGCAAAAAATTTACAAACTGGTCCAAGCTTAGAGAAAAGTATTGCACCATTACGTAGCTTTGTTTCAGAGCCATTACGTTACGGTAGCTTATTCTTAGCGGGTGATGCTGCACACATCGTTCCACCAACAGGTGCGAAAGGTTTGAACTTAGCTGCAAGTGACGTTTTATATCTAGCTGATGCATTCATCGAATTTTATGTAGATAAGAGCGATGCAGGTATTGAAGGTTACTCTGAAAAAGCATTGAAACGTATTTGGGGTGCAGAGCGCTTCTCATGGTTCATGACAACGATGTTGCATCGTTTTGATGACAGTGATAGCTTTACTCGTAAAATGCAAAAAGCTGAATTTAATCACTTGTTAAATTCTGAATATGCTCAAATTTCATTGGCAGAAAACTATGTAGGTTTACCATATTAATATTTCAATCAAATATTAATATCTAGAGTGATGGAAGGGGTGTTCCATCACTCTTTTTTTATTCAAGTATTTTATTGCTTGTGATGAAACATAAGGCAGACCATAATAGTGCTTGCTCATTACATAAATAATAAAGACATGGGATCAATATATACTGCCTTAGCACTACTGCTTGCATCAGCTTTTACATCAGCGACCATTTTACCTGGCAGCTCTGAGGTTGTTTTAGTGGCATTTTTAGAAAAATATGAAAGCCATCATTTTTTGGCTTGGTTGGTTGCGAGCATTGGAAATAGTGCAGGTGCGACTGTTTCATATTTTTTGGGCAGATTGATTCCACCTAAAAAAGAACCATCCGAACGAGTTCAGCGATATTTAAATAAATATGGTAGCTCAATTTTACTGTTTTCATGGATTCCTTTTATTGGCGATGCCTTGCCGCTTGCAGCAGGTTGGTTACGTTTAAAAGCATTGCCCTGCATCATATTTTTATTCATCGGGAAAACATTTCGTTACGCAGTAATGATTTTATTGTGGGTATTTGGTGGCTCAGCACTGTTCGATAAGTTTTTCT
>CANRJJ010000080.1 GCA_947630895.1 uncultured Wohlfahrtiimonas sp.
CATCAGAAGCTGAAGCTATTCAGTCTGCCAATAATTCAGAATATGGCTTAGCTGGCGCGGTTATGTCCAAAGATTTAGATCGATGCAATCGAGTGGCTAGCCAATTAAAAGTTGGAATTGTGTGGATCAATTGTTCACAACCAACATTTGCAGAAGCGCCTTGGGGCGGCTATAAAAAAAGTGGCATTGGCCGAGAATTGGGAATTTGGGGATTGGAAAATTACCTAGAAATCAAACAAATTACTCAATACAACTCTGATGAATCTTGGGGCTGGTACATTAATCCATCTACAAAATGATCAATTGTTCTGTGCAAATAACATTGTGCTTCCCTGATCTTTTGCATACACTTTGAATCAGCATGTCATAAATGAACGAATAACTATAAATTTCATAACTTTTATAAGGTGATAACAATGAGCAAAAAAGTCATTTTAGATACAGATCCAGGTATTGATGATGCAATGGCAATCTTATTTGCACACGAACATAAAGAGATTGATTTAATCGGCATTACCACAGTATTCGGCAATGGCACCATCGAAACAACCACGAATAATGCTTTGTATTTAAAACGCCGTTTTGGATTATCAGCCGAAGTTGCAATGGGTGCTGCTTCTCCGCTTAAAATTATTGCAAGAGATCCTGCTGCCATCGTGCATGGTAATAATGGTTTAGGCGATATTGATATACCCAAAGAAGACTTTGGCACATTGAATCATCACAATGCGCATGATTACATCATTGAGCAGATTCATGCGAATCCTCATGAAATTACTTTGATTGCAGTTGGCCCATTGACTAACTTAGCTTTGGCAGTGCAAAAAGATCCTTCCATTACTGGCTTAGTCAAAGAAGTGATCATTATGGGTGGTGCGTTTGGTCATCATGGTCATACGGGCAATGTTTCACCTTTTGCAGAAGCCAATATTATCGATGATCCACATGCCGCAGACATCGTCTTTACATCGCCATGGCCTGTGACTGTGGTTGGATTAGACGTGACAAAACTCTCCATCATGAATGGCGAGTATATTGCAAAAATCGCCCAATCATCGGTTAAATATGGTGAGTTTCTTGGAAAAATCACACCTTTCTATGCTGATTTCCATAAAAAAGCTTTTGATATGGATGGCTTTCATGTGCACGATTACTCTGCGCTTGCTTATGCGGTTGATCCAACTTTGTTTACGACAAAACGTGGCAATATCCGCGTTGTGACAGAAGGTCCAGCAATGGGTCATACCATGTTTAAAGATAATCCACGCGTTTTCCCTGTGGATGAATGGAGCAATCAACCAAAGCAAAACATCTGCGTAGAAGTTAAAAGCCAAGAATTACTCGATCTATATTTCCAAACCATTACAGACTAAATAAAAAAGACCGCTGATATTCAGCGGTCTTTTACATTAACCTGGACCTTTGGTCAGATTGATACCTTTACCAATTTGATAGAACTGCCCACCTGCAATGTAATGCAAAGTTTTCAAATCATCCGAGGCTTCATCAAATTTCCAGTGCCCATCCTCAAAAATTCGATCATCTGCCCAAGCACCCACAACTTCGCCAATGAATAAATCATGCTCTTCATGATTATGAGGCTCTGAAATTAACTTGCAAATGATCCATGCAGCGCAACCTTCCACTAAAGGCAAATCAAAGCCTTCTTGATAAAATAGCGGAATATTGTCTAGCTTTGTCGGTACATCTTTTAAGCTCTCACCCAAATCCAATACCAATTCTGCTTGTGTTGCCACAGGAATTTGAACCGCAAAATAACCGCTCTTCTCTACCAATTCACGCGTATAAGCTATTTTATCCAACACGATCATCATCTTGGCTTTGGGTGCAAAATCCAATGCGCACACCCAAGATGCGGACATTACATTTTCAATGCCATCTGCTTTTGCAGAAATTAATGCTGTTGGTCCATGATTGACCAAACGATAAAATTTTTCTATCTCAACTGGTTTAATCGCCACTTTCATTTCCTTTTATATCGGAGAAATTAAACATCTACAGGTTGCCATTCTTTATCTTTAATTGGCGGAAGCCAGTTACCTCCTTCCACACACATTCCCCATAGCAATGATGGAATGCCATATTGATCAGCTCGATTCACATCTAAGAATGTTTCAATCTCAGATTCTTTACCATTGGTAATCAATGTCACAAAATCAGGATTCAACATCACCGCTTTACCCAATGCAAAAAACTCTGCCCACCCTGTTTCATGTGCATTTAACACATCATCTGCTGTGAACAAATTACCCACGCCAATCAGTGGCAATTTTCCATTGATGCGTTCATGAATTAATTTCATACGCGGTTGTGTTGTATCCGCGCCACGGCGTGCATTTTTGTAGAAATCCCACAACGAAATATGCAAATACTGTAAAGGTTTTTCCACCAATGCATCGATCAAAGTGAATGTTTCCGCCATTGTGATGCCATTTTCACCGGGTTCTTCAGGCGAAAAACGATAGCCAATAATAAAATCAGGTTTTTGATGCTGATTTTTCACATCAATCACTGCATCCACAACTGCCATCGGGAAAGCTAAGCGTTTTTCTACACTACCGCCCCATTTGTCGTCACGTTGATTATGTTGCGCTGAATAAAACTGCTGAATTAAATAGCCATTTGCCCCATGAATTTCCACACCATCAAAGCCCGCGCGAATCGCCAAATCTGTCGCTTTTGCAAAAGCTTTAATAAGATTATCAATCTCTTCAGACGTTAAAGCTCTTGCATCACTTTTTGCATCATCAGAAGGCGCAACCAATTCACCAGTCGGAATTAAGTCTTTAACACCCAATTTTCCACCATGATGAATCTGTAAAATGGCTTTAGCACCTTGTGATTTAATGACGTTTGCACGCTCTGTTAAATCATTTAAATCTTCATCATTAATGGAATATGGCTGGCCAGCAAAAGCTTTACCACAAGGTGATACCAATGTTGCTGCCGCAATAAACATGCCAAAATCTTCAGCTCTATTCTTTAAAAATTCACGCTCTTCTTTTGCAAAGCCACCATCTTCTGAAGAAGCGAAATGTGTCATGGGTGCGACGACAAAGCGATTTTTAATCTCCACACCATTGTTTAAAGTAAATGACTGAAAAAGCGGAGTGTATTGTGTTTTCACTGTAAACCTCGATCTTGTCTCTCAATTTTTTAAATTCAGAGCTTAATGAATGAATAGTGACTGGTTAGTCGTCTAACTAAATGGGGCGAATGAATTTATTTTCAAGGTAGTTTCATCAAAGCGCACTTTTTATTCTTACCAAACATATATGTTTTAAGAATTATATTTCGCAATATCAATGAACTACCATAAACATGAATTAAATTCATTGTTCAATGAATTCAAATCATTTTTATTCATGAATTGAGTTCGGTATAACTTATACATCAACAAATTCAGGTTTTAACGCAAGGATTAGGGGCAAATCACCATGAGTAAACAATTCACATATTCGCTGACAAGCATTCGTTTTGATGAAAATTATCATCCATCTAACAACACTCGCTTAACAACGAACTTTGCTAACTTAGCACGCGGTGAAAATCGCCAAGAAAACTTGCGCAATACTTTAAAAATTATGAATGATCGTTTCAATAGCTTAGCGAATTGGGACAACCCAAATGGCGATCGTTATTCAGTTGAATTAGAAATCGTATCGGTTGGCATGGATGTTGGGAACACTGGTGACGCTTTCCCGATCATCGAAATTTTAAAAACGAACATCGTTGACCATACAACCAATAAACGCATTCAAGGAATCGTTGGTAACAACTTCTCTTCTTATGTGCGTGACTATGACTTTAGCGTTTTGCTATTGGAACACAACAAAGATAAAGAACAATTCAGTTTGCCTGAAAAATTTGGTGAATTGCACGGCAATCTATTCAAAGATTTTGTGAGCTCTGAAACATTCAAACAAAACTTCATCAAACAGCCTGTGATTTGCTTAAGCGTTGCGAGCAATAAAATATATCATCGCACAACGAATACTCACCCTATTTTGGGCGTTGAATATACATTGAATGAGTTCTCTTCTACAGACCAATACTTTGCCAAAATGGGCTTAAGAGTTCGTTATTTCATGCCACCAAATAGCGTTGCGCCATTAGCATTTTACTTCAGTGGTGATCTTTTAAATGATTACACAAACCTTGAGCTAATCAGCACAATCAGCACGATGGAAACATTCCAAAAAATCTATCGCCCTGAAATTTATAACGCAAACTCTGTAGCTGGCGAAGTTTATCAACCAAGCTTACAAAACCAAAATTATTCATTAACACGCATTTCTTATGATCGTGTTGAACGCGGCCAATTGGCTGTTGAACAA
This sequence comes from uncultured Wohlfahrtiimonas sp., assembly GCA_947630895.1. Lineage (GTDB taxonomy): Bacteria > Pseudomonadota > Gammaproteobacteria > Cardiobacteriales > Wohlfahrtiimonadaceae > Wohlfahrtiimonas. Next base: position 4,359 of record CANRJJ010000080.1, read on the forward strand.
GGCAAATTTACTGAAGAGCACTTCATCAAGCCTTACCAAAATATTTTGGCGTCATTGTCTACTAACAATCTCGCTATTTAATTTACCTAGGATAAAGATTACTGATTATGAAAAAATTATTACCAACATCAACAGCTGGCAGCTTACCAAAACCATCTTGGCTCGCAGAACCTGAAAAATTATGGTCACCTTGGAAATTAGAAGGCGAACAATTGGCAGAAGCTAAACGCGATGCTTTATTGGTTTCTCTTCAAGAACAATTGAATGCTGGCATTGATATTGTGAGTGATGGCGAACAAACTCGCCAACATTTCGTCACAACATTCATTGAGCATTTAGATGGCGTTGATTTTGAAAAACGCGAAATCATGAAAATTCGTGATCGTTACGATGCAAGCGTTCCTTCAGTGGTTGGTGCGGTTTCTCGCCCTAAGTCTGTATTTGTGGAAGATGCTAAATTCTTGCGCTCACAAACAGATCAACCAATCAAATGGGCATTGCCTGGCCCAATGACAATGATCGATACTTTGTATGATGGTCATTACAAAAGCCGCGAAAAATTGGCATGGGAATTTGCAAAAATTCTAAACCAAGAAGCATTGGAGTTAGAAGCTGCGGGCGTTGACATCATTCAATTTGATGAACCTGCATTCAACGTTTTCTTTGATGAAGTGAATGACTGGGGCATCGAAACGTTAGAAAGAGCCATCGAAGGTTTGAAATGCCAAACAGCTGTACACATTTGTTATGGTTATGGCATTAAAGCGAACACAGATTGGAAAAAATCTTTGGGTTCAGAATGGCGCCAATACGAAGAATCATTCCCTAAATTGCAAAAATCTAAATTAGATATTATCTCTTTAGAGTGCCAAAACTCTCATGTACCAATGGATTTGATCGAATTAATCCGTGGTAAAAAAGTGATGGTGGGTGCAATTGATGTGGCAACTAATCACATTGAAACCGCTGATGAAGTTGCTGATGTATTGCGTAAAGCGCTTCAGTTCGTGGATGCAGAAAATCTTTATCCTGCAACAAACTGCGGTATGGCTCCATTGCCACGCAATGTTGCAAGAGGCAAATTACATGCATTGAGCCAAGGTGCTGCGATTGTTCGCGCTGAGCTTGAATCTAAGTAATAAAAATTTATCATTAATAAAAAGCCCCATTTCTGGGGCTTTTTAGTTTATAAATCTTTTGGTAATTGTTTGATCTGTACCGTTAACCAGCCTTTAAACAACACATTTTTCTGATACTTATATAAATCATACTCTTCAGGATAAATCGCACGGAACTTAGATTCAAAACGATCATAAGAAAAGTCTTCATGCAAAGAGCTCGCAACTTCGATCAATTTCGTTTGTAGATCTTTATCTACAAACATAGGTGCCTTTCTTGGACGACTAATATCGTAGCCAAAAATCTGTAAGCGATTATATGCCGCATTGCGCACATCATTCACAGGATCATTTTTCATGAGTGATAACAATTCATCAATCACTTCTTTGCACTTATATTTACCGAGCTTTTTAACTGCATCCACTCTGCGCTCGTAACTTCCACGATCTTTCACTTTTTTCATCAAAGCATCTAAATCTGGCGGAACACCTTCAGTAAACAATGGCTTTGGCGCATTCAAAACATCCAACATGCCATTTAAATCTTCACCCTTTTTATAACGTGAACGAATAATTTTAGCCGCATTTAAAACATACTGAAACGGCTTAGCCATCGGCGGTGTATTGCCCTTTTTAGCCATGCTTTCATATTCATTGTAGCGCTCTTCTACTCTTTTCCAGTCTTCTGGGTATTTCTTTCTGAACCCCAAAACAAACTCATCATCAGAAGCATCTTTGTCCATGCCCAATAAGACATCAATCACTTTCTTATCTTTATCAGGAATCACTGTTCCCTTAGATAATCGCTTCTTTCCCATACTTGCCTCGTATTTACAATATAACCAATTCGGACGACATTATAGATGCTTTTGAGAATTTAAAAATAATTATCCCAATGCTTTGAAAGTATCAATCGCACGCGCACGGCTACTTTTCAAATCTACAATCGCATTTTTCTGCGCTTTCACTATCTGTTTATCACCTAAATGCGCAAGCTCTGGACACCATTGACGAATAAATTTACCGCTTGGATCAAAGCGCTCAGCTTGAGTGACAGGATTAAAAACCCTAAAGTACGGCACAGCATCAGTGCCTGTTGAAGCTGACCATTGCCATCCACCATTATTCGCTGCAAAATCCCCATCAATTAAATTTTGCATAAACCACGCTTCGCCTTTGCGCCAATCAATTAATAAATTTTTAGTCAAAAACATCGCGGTAATCATGCGACCACGATTGTGCATCCAGCCTGTTTCTTTGAGTTGTCGCATAAATGCATCGACAATAGGAATGCCCGTTTTACCATTTTTCCAAGCTTCAAAATCTGATTCGCTATCACGCCATAGAATCTTCTCAGTCTTTTCTTGAAATGCTTTATTTTTAGAAACTTTAGGGAAATTCCACATAATGTGATAGTAAAATTCTCGCCAATATAGCTCATTCATCCAAGTTAAAATGCCTTCATCACCTGTTTGAAAGTCACCTTCATTTAAAATAAGTGCTTCTTTTAATAAAGCTTTAACGGAAACCACACCCAAAGCCAAATAAGGCGATAAACGGCTCGTTCCATCAATCGCAGGAAGATCACGATGAATATGATAATTAAAAATATCTTCTTTTAAAAAATCTTGCAGAATCTCAAAGGCTGCATTTTCACCCGCTTTATAAGCTAAATTATCAAAGGATTCATAAGGATTCGTTGAAATATCATCACTGATTATTTCCAATTTATCTTGAATGGGTATCTCAGAATAGTTTTCAAAATAACTGTTCTGCAATACATCGACTAAGCGCTTTTTGAACGCAGTAAATACCTTATAAGGCTGGTTATCACCATTCAAAATCGAACCCAATTTCACTAAGGTTTTATCGTGATAATGATGAATACTTAGATTATTTCGTTTTAATTGTCGATAAACAGCACGATCTCTTTC
>CANRJJ010000081.1 GCA_947630895.1 uncultured Wohlfahrtiimonas sp.
ATCACGAATCGCAATAATTGGACGCTGATGAATTTCTTGGGAATGTGACATAATATAATAACGACTCCAAAATAATTTTTTTAGATAACGAGCGGTAATATTTACCATCGTAACTGATTTTTTAAATCATACAATTTAAAATTTCACACTTGTATAGTAGTGGAGACGACACCATTAAAATTCAATCTTTATTATTAAATATTTATTAAAATGAACTTATTTGAGCTGAAAAGCGACTATAAACCCGCAGGTGATCAACCGACTGCAATAAAAAGTTTAGTCAATGGTTTAGAAAATGGACTGGCTGCACAAACCTTATTAGGTGTAACTGGCTCAGGCAAAACATTTACCATGGCAAACATTATCGCTGAAACTCAGCGCCCTGCTATTATTTTGGCACCCAATAAAACATTGGCAGCACAGCTATATGGTGAGATGAAAGAATTCTTTCCTAATAATGCCGTGGAATACTTTGTTTCTTACTACGATTATTATCAGCCTGAAGCTTATGTCGCAGCTTCGGATACTTATATCGAAAAAGATGCCTCCATCAATGATCACATTGAACAAATGCGTTTATCTGCCACCAAGGCAATTTTAGAACGCAACGATACAATTATTGTCGCAACTGTTTCATCCATTTATGGCTTGGGCGACAAAGATCACTATATGAAAATGATCTTACACCTTACGGTTGGCGAAGTGATTGATCAACGCAGTATTCTAAAACGTTTAGCAGAGCTGCAATACACAAGAAATGATGTTGTGTTAGAACGCGGAAACTTTCGTGTTCGTGGTGATGTGATCGATGTTTTCCCTGCTGAAAGTGAACGTTATGCTGTTCGCATTGAGCTTTTTGATGATGAAGTTGAGCGTTTAAGCTTTTTTGACCCATTGACTGGTAACATAGAACGTAAAGTTCCTCGATTAACCGTTTATCCTTCAAGCCATTATGTGACACCAAGAGAAACTCTATTGGCAGCAATCGACAATATCAAAGAAGAATTAGTCGAGCAGCTTGCCTATCTCAGAGCCAATGACAAATTGGTCGAAGCTCAAAGATTGGAGCAACGTACGAGATTTGATTTAGAAATGATTGTTGAATTGGGCTATTGCCAAGGCATTGAAAACTATTCACGATATTTATCAGGCAGAAATGCAGGCGATGCCCCACCGACATTATTTGACTATCTTCCGTCGAATGCTCTACTTTTTGTGGATGAATCTCATGTGACGATTCCACAGTTGGGCGCAATGTATAAAGGCGATCGTTCTCGTAAAGAGAATTTAGTGATGTATGGCTTCCGTTTGCCATCGGCTTTAGATAATCGACCATTACGATTTGATGAATTTGAAAAATTAATGCCACAATCCGTATTTGTATCAGCGACACCAAGTGTTTATGAAGCGGAACATGCCGATAATATAGCGGAACAAGTTGTGCGCCCGACAGGATTACTTGATCCAATTTTAGAAGTACGCCCTGCAGATAGCCAAGTGGATGATGTATTAAGTGAAATTTATAAGCGCGTTGCCAAAGGTGAACGTGTATTAATCACAACATTAACAAAAAGAATGAGTGAAGACTTAACGGACTTTTTGAATGAACATCAAGTCAAAGTACGTTATCTACATTCTGATATAGATACCGTTGAACGTATGGAAATATTGCGTGATCTTCGTTTAGGTGTTTTTGATGTTTTGGTGGGCATTAACTTACTGAGAGAAGGCTTAGATATACCAGAAGTTTCATTAGTCGCTATTTTGGATGCTGATAAAGAAGGATTCTTACGATCAGAAAGATCATTGATTCAAACGATTGGTCGCGCTGCTCGAAATTCTGAAGGTAAAGCAATTTTATATGCTAACAAAATCACAAAAGCAATGGCCGCTGCTATTGACGAAACCGAACGCCGTAGAGCAAAACAGGAAGCTTATAACGAATTACACGGAATAACGCCGAAAACTGTATTCAAAAAAGTCTCAGATATTATGAGTGAAGCACGAGATATCGAAGAAGATAATCCAAATAAAGAAGTGATTTTATCTAGTAAAATTGATGAAGCTGATTTGATGGATCCGAAGTTTATATCTAGACAGATTAAGTCGCTAGAAAAACAGATGATGGAACATGCAAAGAATTTAGAGTTTGAGGAAGCAGCAAAAGTACGTGATGAAATTGATTATTTGAAAAGGCATTTTATTTAATACGTATTTCATATATTTCGTAAATTATAGGCAAAGAAAAACCCCGTAAGCGGGGCTTTTATATTATGAAACTCTATCCTATGTTATTAAGCCTTAGGTTTCTCTTGAGCAGTTGGAGCAAGTTGAACTTTAGATCCATTAGTTTTCCATTGTTCACGACAGTTTGCAGGCAACCACTTATCTAAAATATTTCCACTTTTTGCTGTACACATCCAATTTACTGATGCTGCATCCACAGCACCAAGTGGTGCCAAAGCTAAATATGCTTTAGTTGTTACAGTATCATTACCTGTGCCAGTAGTAGTCGCTTGTGCTACTTTATTATTATAAGTAATAACAATGTTAGTTACTTGATCAAACTTAGCATCTTCACTAGGAGTTGTTGAAACAGCTGCATCACCTATTTGTATAGAAATAGCATCAACAGACTGACCCGTAATATCTTCTGGATAAGCCAATCCAGCTTGATTATTCGATTCTGGCCATGAACCTGTTGTTGAAAAATATTCAGTTGCTGCTAACTTAGCTGCCGAAGATAAAGAAACACCTTCAGCAACATAAGTACGCTTAGTGTAATCTTGGTAAGCTGGCAATGCGAACATTGATAAGATACCGATGATAGCAACAACGATCATTAACTCGATTAATGTAAAACCTTTCTGTAACATAATATTTTCTCCAAAATATGATTTAATTATTATTGTGTAACGCCTATCTATAAGCAACCATGATGCCAATCACACATTATCTCAATAAAATCAATAAATTAAATAAATACACACCTATTATTCACTAGAAATTAATGCATCGTGACTAATTTTTGGCATAACCACATGACAAAAATAATCACTGAATGACAAAATTTGGTTGAATCATCTATAAATACAAATATCAAAGAACAAATAAAGAAAAACCCACATCAACAAGTGATGTGGGTTGGAGTAAAGGTTATTTATTTATTAGTATTGTTATTTATAGTTATTGTTCATTTTACGTACTTAGACATAAGCAATGTATATACCAATAAAAAAATAACAATAAATATCAATACTTTAAAATGAAATCTATAATTTTACTAGCCACTCTTGAACTAACCACTCCTGTTTAACATTAGTATTCGAAAGATTTATCAAACTTACAAATCTATCGTAATCTTCATAAAAATCAGCCTGAGGCTTGATAGATAGGCATTTTGTAATGATATTATCATTTTCATTTCTTAAAACTGAAACTAACCAAAACAATATAATGTGTGACGTAATGTGCCAATTTTTGACAATGAAATTAGAAAGATCTTCCAAATTGTTTCTATGCTGTAAGTATCTATCCATCAATACTTCTAGCTCATTAGCAAACGATAAAGCATCTTGTGACAAAAATTGGTACGACAAAATTGGTCGCCCATAACTCATTGATAAAATAAGCTCTAATTGACTCGAAGTCCAAGATGGCTCGACTGTACGCAGCCATTCATAGATAACTTGCTGCTTTCCATCTACTGACATTAATTGTCTTTGGCAGCGACTCACAATTGTAATGGGTAATTTTTTCGGATAACTCGTCACTAAAATCAAATAACAATGATTAACAGGTTCTTCTAAAGTTTTTAAAAGTGCATTAGCAGCATTCAGATTCATTTCATCCGCATTATGAATGATAATAACTTTCTGCCCAGTTTCACTTGTCATCTGTGAAAACTGTATAGCGTGACGGATTTGGTCAACCTTGATGACAGTGCTCTTCTCTTCTGATTCAATCCATAGCAAATCAGGATGACTATTTTTGTCAATCCAAATACAACTTTGACAATGACCACATGCCTTTTCTGTTTCTCGATTCAAGCACAAAATACTTTTAGCGAGATCATTGGCAAAGATAGATTTACCAATGTCTTTTTCTCCAGTAATTAAAAGTGATTGAGGAAATGCTTTGTGATCAAAACGTTCCATCATCAATTTCATTGAATCAGAAAACCATGGTAAATATTGAAATTTTGTCATTGCATTACTATAAGTAAGATTTAAGTGTTGATTGAATCTGCTCTGTAATTTCAGCAACTGATAATGATGCATCAATCTTAGTTATTTGATCTGGACGCTCTATATATAATGTCTCATAGCCTTTTCTAACATTTTCAAAAAATGTTATTTCTTCACTCTCAAAACGATCCAATGCTTGACGTTTTTTGGCACGCGCCATTCCATCTGCAACAGCCAAGTCAAACCATAATGTACAGTCAGGACGCAAGCCATCTTGTAACCAAGATTCTAAATAAGCGATTCGTTCTCTATCAATCGTTCTGCCTGCTGCTTGATAAGCATAAGTTGATTCTGTAAAACGATCACATAGAACCCATTGCCCTTTTTCTAATGCAGGTAAAATTACTTGTTCTAGATGCTCTTTGCGCGCCGCAAACATCAATAACAGCTCTGTTTCTGCACTCATATTTTCGTTGAGTAACAAATGGCGAATCTTTTCAGATAATTCTGTTCCACCTGGCTCTCTTGTCGTAATGACATTCAAACCTTTTTCTTCTAACCATTTTTGAATTAAAGGAATTTGTGTACTTTTTCCCGCACCTTCTGTGCCTTCAAAAGTAATGAAACGACCATTAATTGTTGACATACTTAGTTTCCATTCTTTAAACGCGCACGATATGCACGAACTGCTTTATTATGCTCATCCAAAGTTGCACTGAAAATATGCTCACCTGAACCATCGCCTTTTGCAACAAAATATAAACTTGTGCCTTCTTTAGGATTGGCAGCAGCATATACCGCCGCTAAGCTAGGCATCGCAATCGGAGTTGGTGGTAATCCATCTCGAGTATATGTGTTATAAGGCGTATCACTTTGAAGATCACTACGATAAATAGTGCCTCGATATTTATCACCTAGACCATAAATAACCGTTGGATCTGTTTGCAAGCGCATACCTTTTTGCAAGCGTCTCACAAAAACCCCTGAAATTTCAGGTCGCTCATGCGCTACACCCGTTTCTTTCTCAATGATAGAAGCCAACGTTAATAATTCATGTTTATCTTTAATTGGCAAATCAATGTCTCTATTTTGCCAAACATTATCTACAAAATTATTCATTGACTCATAGCTACGCTTTAAAACATCGACATCTTTATAACCGCGTGGAAACAAATATGTCTCTGGCATAAAATAACCTTCATAAGGCTTGCCCTCATAGCCAATTAAAACCATCACATCTTCTGGTGTTGCATCTGGAGAGATCGTTTGAACCAAATTCGGAGATTGGGCTAAAGCTGACAATACCTGTTTAAAGTTCCAACCATCGACGATGGTAAAACTGTATTGAACGCTTCGCCCTTTAATGAGCATATTCCAAAAGTCAGCAGGATTAATATGATCAGTAATCTCATATTCACCCGCTTTAATATTATTTAAAGTTCCCGTTAAACGACCATATATTTTCAAAAAGTTAATATTTGTTTCAGGAATTTTTGCTTTCAACTCACGCATCACTGCATCAGCATTCATACCTGGCTTAACTTCTATAAACACAGAATTTTCAGTTTGGATCATTGGGCTTTTCATATAAGTTAAAAAGCTATAGCCCATTTGAGCCATGCCAACAAATAAACCAACAAATAAAACCAACAATATGGCTCGAGAAAGCACGTACTTAACAATGAAAAGCAGTGCATTCTTTAAATAATCGAGTACCTTCATTAACTCTTAGCTCTTTGAAAAATTAATGTGCCATTTGTTCCACCAAACCCAAATGAGTTAGAAACCGTAACATCGATTTTTCTTTCTTGTGCTGTATGTGGAACAAGATTTAAATCACAACCTTCATCGGGATTATCTAAGTTAATCGTTGGTGGCGCAATATTATCTCGAATTGCTAATACGGAAAATACAGCTTCAATTCCACCTGCGGCACCTAATAAATGTCCTGTCATAGATTTAGTTGAGCTCATCGCTAATTGATATGCATGATCACCAAACACCGATTTCACAGCAGTTAATTCAGCCATATCACCCAATTTTGTTGAAGTACCATGAGCATTTATATAATCCACTGCATCTGCATTTAATTTTGCATCATTCAAAGCCATTTGAATACAGCGAGCAGCGCCTTCACCACTCTCCATTGGAGAAGTAATATGGTACGCATCACTTGTTGAACCAAAACCAACCAACTCGCAATAAATACGTGCACCACGCTTTACGGCATGTTCGTAGGATTCTAAAATTAAAACACCAGCACCATCACCTAACACAAAGCCATCTCGCTCTTTATCCCAAGGTCTAGATGCTCTTGTTGGATCATCATTTCTCGTTGATAATGCTCTTGCTGCTGCAAATCCACCAATACCTGTTGGAGTCGTTGCCATTTCAGCACCACCTGCAATCATCACATCAGCATCACCATAAGCAATCATTCGTGCAGCTAAACCAATTGAATGTGTGCCTGATGCACAAGCAGTTACAGCAGAAATTGATGGTCCTTTAAAACCTGTCAAAATCGATAATTGCCCTGGCAACATATTAATGATTGATTTAGGCACATAGAATGGACTGATTCTATTCGGACCTTTTTTTAGAAGCGTTTCACAACTATCTTCAATCCCAGGTAAACCACCAATACCAGAACCTAGCATTGCACCAATGCGGTCTGCATTTTCATCAGTAATTTCTAAGCCAGAGTCATTCAATGCATCAATCGCCGCGCCAATTCCATATTGAATAAAGAGATCCATTCGTTTGGCATCTTTTGGATTCATATATTTGGATACATCAAAATCTTTTGTAGACGCTGAAAAAGTAACAGGATAATCTGTTGCATCAAAGGCAGTAATAGGAGCTGCACCACTTACTCCAGCTAAAATATTCGTCCAAGCTGTTTCCACTGTACTTCCCAACGCAGAAACGATGCCTAAGCC
>CANRJJ010000082.1 GCA_947630895.1 uncultured Wohlfahrtiimonas sp.
CAATCTATGCCCTTGCATGCACTCAAAAGCTTGGGTGAATTACTGATTGATATTCATGGTCAACATGCACATCAATCCTTAGTTAAAGAAGGCCACCAACGTGAGTTATTGGATCAATACGCAGATACTTATGAAGAGCTCGCTAAGCTCAATGCATTGTCTAAAGAGATTCGTAAGCGCACAGAGCAATTGGATCAACTCAAAAATCAAGATGATTCAATGCGTGACCGCATAGACTTTTTAAACTTTCAGCTACAAGAATTTAAAAATGTTGCACCAAAACAAGGTGAGTGGGAAAGCATTGTTGAACAACATAATGAAGCAAGTCATGCTGAAGAGTTCCAAGAAGGCATTCAAAAATCCCTCTCTTATCTCAATGATGACCGTGGAATTTTAGCACTGCTGAATAAAACCGCCTATCAACTCAATGCATTGGCTAAGCTTGATGATAAATTTTCAAGTTATGCCAATATGATCAATGAAGCAGAGATTCTATGCTCTGAAGTTTCCAATGATCTTAATCGTCTAGACAATGCCGAAATTGATGAACAAGCATTAATTCAGCTAGAAAGCAGAATGCGCGAACTGAATGATTTGGCAAGAAAGCATCGCGTTGAGCCAGAAGAACTCATCAACAAACAAAAAGAGATCGAACATGAGATTTCATCACAATTTTTATCTGATGATGCCATTGAAGATTTAGAAAATGAATTAAAAGAATATCAATCACAATGGCAAACTGTCGCCGATTTGATCACTCAAAAACGCCAACAATCTATCCTGCTATTAAATGAACAAATCACCAAAGCAATGCAGGGATTATCAATGACGGGCGGTGCTTTTGACATTCGTTTGAATCCTGAAACAGGCTTTAATCCTTACGGGCAAGAAAATGTCGAATTTTATGTTCGTTCCAATCCTGGCATGCCATTTTATCCATTAGGAAAAGTGGCTTCTGGTGGTGAATTGGCGCGAATCAGCCTAGCAATTTCCGTTATTTTGAGCATGAAGTCTTCCCTACCAACATTGATTTTCGATGAAGTTGATACAGGCGTTGGTGGTGCTGTTGCTGAAATGATTGGCAAACATTTACAAGAACTCAGCGATGGTCGCCAAGTATTCTGCGTGACACATTTACCGCAAGTTGCGAGCTTTGGTCATCATCATTTTGCTGTGATGAAAGCTAAGTCTGAAAATCACACAGAGACGCAAATTAAAAAACTATCCGATGAAGAACGCGTACAAGAAATTGCTCGAATGTTGGGCGGTGTTAAATTGACAGAAGCAACCTTTAATCACGCAAGAGAAATGCTCTCTGCTAGCCATGCTTCATGAAAAAATTATTAAAATGGATTAGTTATTGTTTAATCATATTGCTCCTTGCTTCAGGCATTGGAGCTTTAGTCTATTATCAAGATCGCTTGTGGTTAATCACAAAATATTTCGAAAAAGGGACTGATGCACCTGAAACCCAACAACCTGAACAATCTAAAATATCCTTAGCCAATAGAGCCAAAGAAGCTTATGAATACGCTAAAGCTAATGGATTTGATTTAGAACACGCCATTTTGATTGATTTCTCCCGCCATTCTGGCAAAAATCGCTTTTTCGTTTGGGATTTTACTAAAAATGCGCCCATTATCGAAAGTTTAGTGGCTCATGGCTATGGCAATACAGGCTTTGAAAGTAGCAATCAACAGATCATTTTTAGCAATACTCCAAATAGCTACGCATCTTCATTGGGAAAATATAAATTAGGTGCTCGCGCTTATAGTAAATGGGGCATCAATATCCATTACAAAATGCATGGATTAGAAGCCACCAACAGCAATGCATACAACCGCACCATCGTTTTACATTCATATAAAATGATTCCCAACGAAGAAACTTATCCCAATTATTTACCTTTGGGATTTAGCCAAGGCTGCCCTGTGATTGATGATGAAACAATGAAAAAAGTCGATCAACTGCTTCAATCCAAAAAGAAACCCGTTTTATTGTGGATTTATTATTTGGAATAGTTCAGCGAGTTAATACTCAATTAACCTTTTAATCTGCCAAAATTTACCTTCCCTCTTTACGTATTATTCAAAATACTGTACGATCTTCTAGTTAATATATATAACATACACATTATGTATGTATTAAATCATATTTCTACAGGAGATTAAAATCATGGCTCGTCTAACTATCCATACAGCAGAATCAGCACCAGCAGAAGCAAAAGCACGTGTTGAAATGGTTCAACAAACTAATGGTTTTATTCCTAACCTAATTGGTGCGTTAGCAAATGCGCCTGCTGCGTTAGAAATGTACCAAGAAGTTGGTAAATTAAATGCTCGTACAAGCTTAACGCCTGCTGAAATCGAAGTGGTGCAAATCACAGCAGCAAAAATCAATGAATGCGCTTTCTGTGTTGCTGGCCATACAAAAGTTTCTAAATTGAAAAAATTATTCTCAGAAGAAGTATTAACAGCGATTCGTGGCGTTGAAGACTTTGAAGCTCAAGATAAAAAGTTAAATGCATTGGCTCGTTATACAGTGGCTGTAATGTTGAACAAAGGTGCAGTGTCTGATGAAGATTTGAAAACATTCTTAGATGCAGGCTATACACAACAACAAGCCGTTGAAGTTGTTTTAGGTATTGCATTGGCAACATTGTGTAACTACACAAATAACTTAGCACAAACAACGATCAATGATGAATTGATTGAGTTTGCATAACACGCTGAAACTGCAGGTAAGATTAAGGATTTTTCATGAGACACAATGAGTTTTTACAAAGTATTGCCGAACATGCGAAAAAAGAGCTGTTGCCTTTAGTGAATCAAATTGATCAAGAAGGTTTGTACCCAGAACAATATATGTATGACTTGGGTAAAATCGGTGGTTTTGCTGCACTAGGAAGCGAAGCAGAAGGCGGATTGGGTTATGGTTTAGACACTCAAATCGAAGTGATTCGCCAAGTGGGCAAATACTGTGGCGCAACTGCTTTCTCTGTTTGGTGCCAAACCGCATGTGGCTGGTATTTACATAAAAGTAAACGCAGTGCTGTCCGTGAAAAATACCTCAAAGATGTTTTAACTGGCAAATTATTAGCAGGTACTGGCATGTCCAATACCATGAAACATTTGTCTAAAATTGAAAAACACTTACTTCAAGCGAAAAAAACAGACAATGGTTATGAAATCAATGGTGTATTACCTTGGGTTTCTAACATTGCAGAAGATCATGTTTGGGCTGCAACTGCACAGTTGAGCCCAACTGAATTCATCATGTTTATCGTTGATGGAAAAAAAGAAGGTGTGCAATTAAGAGATTGCCCTGAGTTTTGCGCATTAGAAGGCACAAATACATTTGCCGTAAAATTCAAAAATGTTCTCATTCAAGAAGATGATTTACTTGCGGATGAACATGAATTCCATGATTACATTAAATCCATCAGACCTGGCTTTGTTCTACTTCAAGTGGGCATTGGCGAAGGCATTATCGATGGTTGTATTCAAATCATGGCAGAAAGCAATCAGTCAACTGAACATGTCAATCAATACTTAGACGTTACTGAAGGTGAAGCAAGACAAAACTTGAGTAAATTCTCTGAACAAGTTTCTGACTTAGCCAATTTGGTTGATGAAGGCAAAGCCACAATGCTGCCTATTTTAGAAGCACGATTGGCTGCTTCTGAAGCAACCTTGGCCGTCGCACAATCAGCGGCTTTACATGCAGGCGCTAAAGGTTACTTAACTCGTCATGCTGCACAAAGACGCACAAGAGAAGCAATGTTTGTTGCGATTGTTACACCAGCAATTAAACATTTACGCCAAGATATCGCAGCCTTAAAGTCTGCATAATCTTTAATACAATATTGAACATACGATGAAAAATTAGGAAGCCATGGGCTTCCTAATTACAATCACAGCGGAATTTTCCAATGATATTGCAAGCAAAAAACATCAATTTAGGCTACGAACAACAAAATGGCCAGTATCAAAGAATATTAGAGAACTTTAATATCTCTCTAGAGCCGGGTGAATTAGTTTCTATCCTAGGTCCTAGTGGTGTTGGTAAATCATCGATGCTGAGAACATTGGCGGGCTTACAAGCACCTGAAAGTGGTGATGTCTTTCTATTTGATCAAAAAATCACAGAGCCACATCCTGATGTTGCTTTTGTTTTCCAAAATCCTTCTTTACTCCCTTGGCTTAATGTTCATCATAATGTCGGCTTTGGTCTGCGTTTTAAAAACCAGCCTAAAATCTCTAAAAAAGAAGCGGAAGAACGAATTCGTTCAGCCCTACAAGATGTTGATTTAGAAAACTCAGAGCATTTGCATCCTAACGAATTGTCAGGTGGTATGGCACAGCGAGTTGCCTTAGCAAGAGCATTGGCTAAAAAACCAAAAATTATATTACTCGATGAGCCATTCAGTGCATTGGATAAAGTGACGCGCTCACAAATGCAAGCCCTGCTCTTCTCATTGATTCAAAAGCATAATACTGCTTCTGTATTAGTGACTCATGACATTGACGAAGCTTTATTGATCTCCCAAAGAATTATTTTAGTGGGCAGTAAACCAGGCAGAATCATTGGTCATTGGCAAATTCCTCATCATGATAGTTGTGATGAAGAATTTTTACTTCACGTACAACATCAAAAAGCTGAAATATTGGCAACACTGCGCTCGGCTAAAGAAGAAAAAATACAAAGCGAAACCATCGATTTTTTCATATAACAAAATAAAAATATGGAGATAACCTCATGTTTACCAGTCGTCGTGATTTTTTAAAATTAAGTAGTTTATTTGCACTTTCAGGCAGCTTACCATTGCTACAAGCTTGTAGCGAACGCGTTGCCGCAAACCCTGATGCACCACTTCGTATTGGCTATTTACCAATTACAGATGCAACACCTTTATTGGTGGCTGTTGACCAAGGCTTATTTGAAAAGCGTGGCATTGAAGTTGAACAGCCTGTTTTGTTCCGCAGCTGGGCACAATTGGTTGAGGCGTTCATCAGCGGCCAAGTAAACATGGTGCATCTACTTTCCCCTATGGCTATTTGGCTACGTTATGGCAGTACAGCACCTGCTAAAGTTGTGATGTGGAATCATATGGCGGGTTCAGGTTTAACGGTAGAGCCAAGCATTAACTCTATTGCTGAATTGGGCGGCAAAACCGTTGCCATTCCTTTCTGGTATTCCATTCACAACGTTGTGCTACAACACATGTTGCGTGAAAATAATCTGAAAATCACTGAAGATAAACCACAAAATGATCAAGAAGTTCAATTGGTTGTAATGGCGCCATCAGACATGGTTGCTGCTCTAGCAGTTAAAACCATTTCAGGCTACATCGTTGCTGAACCATTCAATGCGATTGCAGAAGATAAAGGCGTAGGCAAAGTTTTACGCTTCAGCGCGGACGTTTGGAAAGATCATGCTTGCTGTGTCGCGATGATGCATGATCATGATTTAGAAAATCGTCCTGAATGGTCAGCGAATATCGTTGAAGCATTGGTTGAAGCACAAATTTGGACGAATGATAATCGTATAGAAACAGCACATTTATTATCGAACCAAGGCAAACATAAATTTACACCACACGAAGAACACGTTCTACGTGAAGTGCTAGCGCCTTCTGACAGAAACTGGCAGAAATACATTGATAATGGTGTGATTAAACATCCTGAATGGCAACAAAGCCGCATTGATTTCCAACCTTATCCATATCCAAGCTATACAGAATCATTGGTGGAAATGTTACAAAACACACATATTTCAGGTGTGAATGAATTCTTGCATCAATTGGATCCAAGCAAAGTGGCTGATGATTTGGTGGACACAAGTTTCATTAAACAAGCTTTAGTGAATCAAAATGCATTCGAGCGCTTTAATCTACCCGCATCATTAACTCGTGAAGAACTCATTGTGGTATAAGCCGCAATTTATGGAACAAGCATGAAACTAAAAAATTTGTCTCTCAATATATTAGGGCTCTTAATCCTCTTAGCATTTTGGTCGATTGGTACGCTTCTTTTAGCTCAAAGCGTGCCACTTGCTCGCCTTTTAGCACCGATCCCGACCTTTACCAATTTGTATCATCTATTGGTGGATAATCTACTCACGGCGCACATCGCCGCAAGTCTATTGCGTGTTGCAGTGAGTTTATTATTAGCAATCGTCATTGGTGTGCCGATCGGTATCATTATTGGTCAGTCTAAATTTTTAGAAACCATGAGCAATGGATCATTTCAGTTACTTAGAATGATTTCGCCATTGTCATGGATGCCTGTTGTTGTCATGCTATTCGGGATTGGTAATGCACCTATCTTTTTCTTACTGACATTCGCAGCTGTATGGCCGATTATTTTGAATACAATCGCGGGCGTCAAAAGCATTAATACAAGCTGGATTCAATTGGGTAACTCATTGAGTGCAACGCGATTTGAGATGCTTCGCCACATTGTATTCCCTGCGATATTCAGTTCAGTATTAAATGGCTTACGTTTAGCGATTGGTGTTGTATGGATCGTGCTTGTGCCTTGTGAAATGCTCGGTGTCAACGAAGGCTTAGGCTACTTTATTTTAGATACTAGAGATCGTTTAGCTTACTCAGAGCTCATGGCAGGTATCTTATTGATCGGTATCATCGGCTGGATCTTAGATAGCTTGGCAAGATCATTACAAAAAAACTGGGTGAAATAATTTCTCTCTCATTAAAAAAGCCACAATTAATTGTGGCTTCAGATCGCTGATAAACCTCGGTATTTTCATCGAGGTTTTTCTTATGAGACACTTTTAAAAAAAATCAGC
>CANRJJ010000083.1 GCA_947630895.1 uncultured Wohlfahrtiimonas sp.
TAATGACTTCTTCAATCGTTAAATATTTATTAATGGCTGCTTGGTAATTTTCAATCAACTCACTTTCTGTTTCTTGAAAGTCTAACGTGCTTTGGCGTAATTGAGTCAATGCATCCACGATACCAAACTTCACTTGTTTAGCAGGAATAGATGCTTGGCTACCCCAAAATTCCTCAAAAATGTTTTCAGCCTCTTTAACTGCATTACCGATCAATAACAAATCTATATCGACAAAATTAGTTTCAGGATCAGCATCAAAATATTCATTCCCAATATTTCTACCACCAATGATCGCTAATCGACCATCAGCAATGAGAGATTTATTATGCATTCGTCGATTTAAACTCAATCCTCTAAAAATCAATTCTACTGTTCTAGTGATAAAGTTTTGTCGACTATAAATCGGATTAAATAATCTAATTTCAACATATGGATGCTGAGCCAAACCTGATAATACTAAGTTCTTCTTTACGGTATTCATGTCATCTAATAAAATTCGAATGAATACCCCTCGATCCGCAGCCTTCAACAGCTCATAGCCCAACATATTGCCTGTCAGATCATCATTCCAAATATAATATTGTAAATCTAGCGTTTGCTCAGCACTTCTGACTAATAAAATTCTATCTGCATAAGCTTCTAAATTATCATCCAATAAATATAGACCTGAACCACCTGGATATTGATTCAAATAGGGTTCAATCACTGTATCTAAATGGGTTTTTATTGTGCGATCAATTGGCGGTCGTTTCTTACCCATATACATAGGATTGGGCTTAAAATCATTAAATAATAAAGTAATGATAGTAGAAGCGATGGATAACAAAATTATAATGATCGCAATCCATTTCAATAATCCAAATATTTTTATTAGCATCGAAGCTCCCTCAAGAAATATTAAAATTAGAATTTTAACTGCGCAGTATCAATAACGGACTCACAGATACTACTTTTCTTGTACCATACATCCCCATTAAGACAATCAATATCGCTCCAATTATCGGTAAAATGATTAACCAAGGATGGAATTGCCATTCTAAATTTAACACTAATTTATACAATAAAAAGCTTATAAATTCACTGCCTATCATTGCTAAGAAACCCGCTAAGCCACCCATTAAAGCAAACTCTATAAATTGGCTTTTAAACAATGTTTTTCTATGAGCACCCAAAACTCGTAAAGTAGCACCCTGACGCAAACGATCATTTAAAGTAACTTGCAAGCCTGCGATTAATACAATTAATCCTGCCACTAAAACTAACCCTAAGATATATTCCACCGCCAATGTTACTTGCTGCAATATGCTATTGAGCTGCGTCACTAATGCCATTAAATCTAACAATGTGACTGTTGGAAAATCTTTGACCAATTGAATCAGCTCTTTTTGCATATGTTCAGGCAAATGAAAGCTTGTTAAGTAAGTAACAGGTACATTCGTGATGGATGCGGGATCAAATATTACAAAAAAGTTAGGCTGTACTGTATCCCAATTAATGGTTCTAATGCTTGCGATATAGGTTTGATAAGTTTCTCCTGCAATCACAAATGTAACGCTATCACCTAACTTTGCATTTAAACCTTCTGCCAGTTCATCTTCAATAGAAATACCTATGCCTTGATTACTTGATTGCTCATTCCACCACTGCCCTTGTATGACTTTATTTTCATTAGGCAAATCTGCGCTCCAAGTCAAATTCAAGTCTCGCTCAATAGAGTTTTTAGCGCGTTCATTTTTGAATGATAAATCTCGCACTGATTGCCCATTCACTTCGGTCAATCGCCCAGCAACCATTGGATAAAATGGAGAAATATTCGGAGAAATTTCCGTTACTCTTGCTTTAAAATCCTCGATATCATTGGATGTAATGTTCATCGCAAAATAGTTGGGAGCATCAGCTGGCAATTGATCTCGCCAAGTTTGCAATAATTCTCCGCGTAACATAAATACCAATGACATCGTCATTAAAATAATGCCAAATGCTACAATTTGTCCCATTGATCTGACTGGATATCGTAAAGTTTGCCCAAGTGCCATGCGCCATACAAATGACGATCTAGATAATAATTTTCTTAAAAACTTCACTGATACATAGAGCAAGCTACTTAAAATTGCTACGACAACAATCGCACCACCCAATAACGCAATAGTTAAGCCAAAGTTTAAACTCAGCTGCCACATGATTAAAAATAATGCCAATAATGCTATTCCGTACACCACAAAGTTTTTTAATGGCACAGGTAACAAATCTTCACGCAAAACTCGTAAAGGTGGCGTTCTTCCTAATGCAGCCAATGGTGGCAAAGCAAAGCCAATTAATACTGTAAAACCAGTCGCGATCCCTGCTAATGCAGGCAAAATCCCACCCGATGGTAAATCACTTTTAATGACATCTTTCAATAATTCAAATAAACCTAATTGTGCTAGCCAACCTAAAAATGCCCCAATAATTGCACCAATAGCACTCACATAAAACAATTCAAAGCCATACAACCATAAAACTTGTTTCTGCCTCATTCCTAACGAACGCAGCAATGCACTGGCATCATAACGATTACTCGCAAACTGATTCGCAGACAATGCAATCGCAACGCTTGCCAATAAAATTCCGACTAAACTTGCTAGATTCAAATAGTTTTGAGCACGCACTAAAGCGCTATTAACCTGTTCGTTACCATCTTTAATCGTTAATATTTTTTGATTGGGCTCTAATGTTTTTTCTAATGATGTTTGTAATTGTGCGATGATTTCAGGATCACCTGCCCATAAATTACGATAAGTGGCTCGGCTACCTTTTTGTACAGCTTCGGTTGCATCCAAATCATCACGACTCATCAATACAAATGGATTTAAACTATAAAAACTCCCTGCTCTATCTGGTGCATAAGTAATAATTTTTGTGATTTGAAGTGGCAATTTTCCGATATCAATTGTATCGCCAATTTCTAAACCTAAAGAATATAGTAACCTTGATTCAACCCAAGCTTCACCAGACTTTGGACCTTCATCAACCTCATATTCTTCGGTGATTAAATCATCTTGAATTTTCAGTTTGCCACGCAATGGATAATTAATATCTGCGGCCTTTACTGCCACCAATTGCAAATCATCTTCATTCAAAAGCACAGTGGAAAAGTTAACCGTTGTTGCATGAGATAGACCTAACTGCTCCGCTAATTTTAATTGTTCATCATTTGCATTTTCATTGCTTCGTAACACTAAATCTGCGGCTAAAAATTCGCCTGCACGAGATTCCATAGAAGCATGCAATCGTGAACTAAAATACCCAATTGCGGTACTGATCGTAACGGTTAACAATAATGCAACCAACAAAATTCGTAATTCACCTGAGCGAATTTCTCGAATCAGCTGCTTGAATGCTAATCCGGCAATTTGTGCCAATGATAATTTATTCATGATTGAAGTCCTGTAATACTAATCGCCCTGCTTCAATCTGAATACGATGCTGACATCTTGCCGCCAATCGTGCTTCATGCGTGACTAAAACTAATGTTGTTTTCTCTTCTGCATTTAATTTAAATAGTAACTCGATGATCGACTCACCTGTTTTTGAATCCAAGTTGCCCGTTGGTTCATCCGCAAATAAAATTGTAGGGTCAGATGCAAACGCTCGCGCGATTGCAACGCGTTGCTGTTCTCCACCCGATAATTGCTTTGGATAGTGATGAGTTCTTTCACCTAAGCCAACTCTTTGTAATAATTCTACTGCTCGAACACGAGCATCTTTTCTGCCTTCTAATTCTAAAGGCAACATGACATTTTCAACCGCTGTAAGGGATTCTAATAATTGAAAAGATTGGAAGACAAATCCCACATGTTCAGCACGAAGTGAAGCGCGCTCATCTTCATTCATTTGGCTCAATGATTTTCCAGCTAAAATGACATCACCTTCAGTTGGCACATCTAAACCTGCTAATAATCCCAATAGAGTTGATTTACCTGAACCTGAACTGCCGATAACAGCCAAGCTATCACCTTTATCCAAACTGAATGAGATATTACTTAAGATTGTTAATTTTTCAGATGTTTCTACTGATTTACCAACATTTTTTACATCTAGGATTGTTGTCATCACGCGCTTCCAAATGAATTATAAAATTTCCAAACTAGATAATAACATCTTTTTTTATTCGTAAAATCATACGATTCTCAATTAGTTTTAATGATAAATCGAAAATTCACGTTAAACTGTTAACCATTTTCAATTTCATGATGTCAAAGGCTCAATCAAATGTTACTGCTCAAACAAATTAAAACAGCGCTAATCATTATTTTTATTATTGGGATTGCTCAAGCTAAATCTATCTTAATTGTTGGTGATAGTATTAGCGCAGGATTTGGCATTAATCCTGAAAATGGCTGGGTAAAATTATTGGAACAAAAATTAGCTGCTGAAAATTATGAATATGACGTGATTAATAGTTCTATTTCGGGTGACACAACCACAAATGGCTTATCTCGTTTACCAAACTTACTAGAAAAATATCAACCTGAAATCACAATTATTGAATTGGGTGGCAATGATGGCTTGCGTGCAACTGCACCAAAACAAATTTCAGAAAATTTATCCTACATGATTCAGTTGTCCAAAAATGCGAATAGCGACGTATTATTAGTTGGTATTCAATTACCACCTAATTATGGCAATGCTTACTTAGAAAGATTTTTAGTAGTTTTTCCAAACTTAGCAGAACAACATAACATTGCAGTTTTACCTTCAATTGTTGAAAAAGTTGGTGGCAATAATGAGTTGATGCAAAACGATGGTATTCATCCAAATGAAAACGGACAGCCTTTCATGATGGAAAGCATTTGGGAAAAGCTTGAACCATTACTGAAAAAATAAATATCAGATAATAAAAAAGCTACTTAAAAAGTAGCTTTTTTATTATTTATTGCCGTGTGAATCAGATACTTTATCCCAAGTTTTTTTCCAAAAATTGGCTGACTCAACAATTTCTTCTGATTCATAGGCATCTTTGCGCAATAACAAGAAATCATAAGCAGCTTTAAAACGAGGATGTTGCAATATTTTACCAACGCCACCTTTTTGTTTTCTAGCTTTCACATTTGTTAAGCGGAATTGATACTTCCATAAATCAATAATCTGTGCCGAGATTCGTTTAGGAATCATCGTGTAATCTTGCTGTTTATTTAAAATTTTATGTGCTGCAATTGTACTCGCATCATGAGAAGAAATTTGATCAGAGACTAATACATTGTATTCATCTAAGAACGGT
Source organism: uncultured Wohlfahrtiimonas sp. (assembly GCA_947630895.1). GTDB lineage: Bacteria > Pseudomonadota > Gammaproteobacteria > Cardiobacteriales > Wohlfahrtiimonadaceae > Wohlfahrtiimonas. The sequence goes on from CANRJJ010000083.1 coordinate 5,261, forward strand.
TCCCATAATAAAGCGGCATACAAGAAATATGCAGATGCACCAAAACCATCATTAATGCGATTGTCTGAATTATTCAATGCAGCAATTAATAAATGATCTTTTGGATTGCCTAATTCGATCAATGCTCTTTCTGTCTGTGGGAATATTTGCCCAAACAAATGATAATGACGCAATTGATGATAAATAGCATTGCCTTGCCCATTTAATAAAAGTTTAATCACTTCATCGAACATTCTTGCTGGCGATACTGTTTGTAATAAATAACTCATTTGGTCGATGGCATCCACCAAATCTTTTGGTAATGCAAAACCTAATTTCACTTCAAATCGTACTGCACGAAGCATACGAACAGGATCTTCACGGAATCTTAATTCAGGCTCGCCAATGAGCTTTAAATGCCCTTCCTTCAAATCTTGAAAGCCATTTGTGTAATCTATAATGATATTTTGAATCGGATCATAATACAGTGCGTTCAATGTAAAGTCGCGACGCAAAGCATCGTCTTCTATTGAACCATAAACATTATCGCGAACTAAAAATCCATCCTCATCTACTTTTCGATCTTGTTTAGAATTATCTTCATGAGAAGCTGCTCTGAATGTTGCCACTTCCAATACATCTCGACCAAACAAAATGTGAGCCAAACGAAAGCGTCGACCAACTAAACGGCAATTCCTGAATAGTCGTTTAATTTGTTCTGGGTGCGCATTGGTTGCAATATCAAAATCCTTCGGAGATTTATTTAATAATAAATCGCGAATGGCACCACCAACAATGTAAGCTTCATAGCCCGCATCAGTTAGCGTTTTAATCACTTGCAAAGCATTTTTAGAGATCTGTCTAGACGTTAATCCATGATCTTGAGAGGTATATATTTTCTTATTCACACTGAATACTAAATCTTAAAAAAGAAAGCCTTTCTGAGACAGAAAGGCTTCTAGAGTTATAAAACGGTAAAATATTAACGTTTTGAGAACTGAGTTGCACGACGAGCTTTACGTAAACCAACTTTTTTACGTTCAACTTTACGAGCATCACGAGTCACATAACCAGCTTTACGCAATGGAGAACGATTAACTTCATCGTACTCGATCAAAGCGCGAGTTAAACCGTGACGGATCGCACCAGATTGACCAGTTTGACCACCACCGCTTACAGTTACGTATACATCGAACTGATCCACAACTTCCAACAACTCTAAAGGTTGACGAACAACCATACAAGCTGTCTTACGGCCGAAATATTCATCTAATGGTTTACCATTAATAACAATGTTTCCTGTACCTTTACGTAAGAAAACACGAGCTGCTGAGGTCTTTCTGCGACCTGTACCATAATTTTGGTTAACTGCCATGATTTATCTTCCTTAAATTAAAAGTCTAAAACTTTAGGTTGCTGT
>CANRJJ010000084.1 GCA_947630895.1 uncultured Wohlfahrtiimonas sp.
CCCATTCTTTTCATTTTGTTTATGAGTAAGGGAATAAAATGTCTACACGTCGTTCAGGTTTTACGCTCTACCAAGAAACAGCATCATTAGATGCTGATCGCATTGCAATTACATTATTAGAAAAAAATATCTTAAGCGATGCAGTTTATGTTGATATCACAAATCCCCCCGAGGAGCTTTTAGATATCAACCAACAACTGATCTTGCCTACTTTAGAAACAAAAGAAGTCACACTCTATTATTCTAGTATTATTTTAGAATTTTTAGATGAACGCTTTCCTCATCCTCCTTTATTGCCTCATGACCCCATCAGCCGTGGCAAATTCAGACTTATTCTCAAAAGAATCATCCATGAATGGTATCCATTATTGGAAAAGGTGATGAAAAAAGGTGAGGCTGATAAAAAATCAAGCAAAGCGATCAACGATTTACTATTAAGATATGATCCGCTCTTCGAAGGTAATATATACTTTCAAGGCAATGATTTCGGTCTAATCGATGCTTCTCTTGCACCATTCTTTTGGCAGTTACAATTGCTACAAATTGATATTCCTGAAAAGGCTACTGCAACTAAAGAATATAGCAAAAATATTTTAAAACGCGAAAGTGTTCAACACTTTTATAAATCAAAAGGTTAACTGTTTATGATGACTTCAAATAAGCCATATATCATCCGAGCTTTTTATGAGTGGATATTAGATAATAATGTCACCCCTTATATTGCCGTAGATGCCACTTTGCCTTATGTTGAAGTACCTGAGCAATTTATATCTGAAGGCAGGATTATTTTAAATCTACTGCCTTCAGCTGTACATAACTTAAGCTTAGGCAATGAATGGGTTTCATTTTCAACCCGCTTCAATGGAGTATCAGTCGATATCAATATTCCTATTGGTGCAATTATTGCCATTTACTCACGCGAAAATGGCCACGGCATTGAATTCCAACCTGAAGCATTAACTGAAGATCCTACCGTTAAAGAATCTGATGTTAAAAGTTCTAAAAAAAATAGCTCTCCATTTTCAGTAGTCAGCAATGAATCTACCGAAGGTGAAGAAAAAACTCCGGCAAAAAAAACTACAACCAAAAAAAAATCGACCAAAAAACCGAGCTTAACAGTTGTAGAATAGCGAATAACAAAAAAGCTGCTTTTAAGCAGCTTTTTTTATTACTCTCAATAAAAAATTATTTTTTATTATTAAATAATTCCAAAGAGTTGCGAATTTCTTGTTCAGCTTCTTCTTTAGTGCCGAAACCATCCAATTTAACCCACTTGCCTTTTTCTAAACCTTTATAGTTTTGGAAGAAAAATTCAATTTGTTTAACCAATAATTCTGGTAAATCATCAATTGATTTGATGTTTTCGTACATTGGGCAAAGTTTGTTTACTGGTACTGCGATTAATTTTGCATCACCGCCTGACTCATCTGTCATTTTCAACATGCCCAATGGTCTTGCACGTACAACGCTACCATGAATCAATGGAAATGGTGTCACAACTAAAACGTCTAATGCATCACCATCTTCACACAATGTTTGTGGAATATAACCATAGTTTGCAGGATAACGCATATTCGTACCAACAAAGCGATCAACCCATACTAAATCAGTCTCTGGATCAATTTCATATTTTACAGGTGCTGATTCTGCTGGAATTTCGATAATACAGTTAAAATCTTCTGTAATTTTGCTCAAATCATTTGCTGCTGGTACTGAATTAAAACTCATATTTAACCTCTATTTAATGATGAAAGATTAGAAACGAGCTATTATACATTTTTCTCATCCCGACTTCTACGCAACAAAAGGCGCAAAATGTACTCTCGCTTGGTTTTATTACTTCCCGGTTCGATCAACTACAATAAATTTAATCATTTCTTTAGAGATGGCGACTATATTGTGGCTGTCGATGGCGGCATAGAACACAGCGAATTATTAAAGATCACACCACACTTATGGGTCGGTGACTTCGATTCATGCAAAAAAGAAAGTAAGCAGTATTTCACTCATATCCCAAAAGAAGAATTTCCTACAGATAAAGATTATTTAGATACAGAATTAGCGCTACTTAAAGCCAAAGAATTAAATTTAAAACATTGTGCAATGATCGGTGGAATGGGCGGAAGATTAGATCATCAGTTGGGATTATTTATGATTCTCATGGCTAATCCTGAATTAAATTTTATTCATACCGATGGCGAAACAGAAATGCACTCTCTTAATCATCAAATTCTCAGAGAAATTAGTGCTGAAAACTATCAAAACTTAAGCATTATCCCCATTACTGAACTGACTGACGTTTCTATCAGCGGTGTACGCTGGCCACTATCCAATGCTCATTTGCTGCCAGGCAAAGGATTTTCTCTGAGCAATAAACCCATTGAAAAAACCATTCAATATTCGCAAAATAGCGGGATTGGTTGGTTAATATTATGTAATTAAAATTATTATAATAATGCTATATAATGCAAACTTGTCATATATATAAAGAGAGTATTATGCGAAAACTTCTATTGGCAACATTACTTACTTCATCATTTACATCGATTCATGCTGAAGAAATTATGGTATCTGCTGCTGCAAGCTTGACTGATGCGTTTAATAACATTGCTAAAAATTATGAAAAAGCATATCCAGAAGACACTGTACTGCTAAATTACGCAGGTTCTGGTGCATTATTACAGCAGATAGAAAATGGTGCTCCTGTCGATATTTTCGCTTCTGCTGATCAAGTAACCATGGATAAAGCCGAAGCAAAAGGTTTAATCAAAAATGATACTCGCAAAACTTTTGTAAAAAATACATTGGTCGTTGTGACCGAAAAAAATAATCCTTTCAAGATAGAATCATTGGATGATTTAAAAAAAACTAGCATTAATAGAATCGCACTGGCGAATCCAGCAAGCGTTCCCGTTGGAAGATATACAAAAGGTGTTCTAGAGGCTAATAATCTATGGACATCTTTAGCACCTAAATTCATTGAAACAGAAAGTGTTAGACAATCATTAGCTTATGTTGCACAAGGTGAAACTGAGGCAGGCTTTGTTTACGGAACAGATGCTGCAGTTTTAAAAAATGAAGTGGATGTTGCTTTCACAGTGCCAACGCAAACTGAAATCACTTACCCAATCGCCCTCACCAAACAAAGCAAAGATGGAAGCGCGCGTTTCTATGAATTTATATTCACACCTGAAAGCCAAAAAATCTTAGCTGACTACGGATTCTCTAAACCTTAATGATGGATTCTATTTACCCGATATTATTTCTAACTCTCAAGATTGCAGGCCTTGCAACCTTAATTGGTTCTATTCTAGGAATATCTATCGGATTTTTCTTAGCTCGAACCAACTTTTGGGGCAAAAACCTAATCGATACGTTGTTGACATTACCGATGGTTTTACCCCCCACTGTTCTTGGCTATTACCTATTAACGCTGATTGGGCAAAAAAGCTTTCTAGGACAATGGCTGCTAGATACTTTTGGCATTCGTTTAATATTTACGTGGCAAGCTGCTGTGATTGCGGCCACCATTGTGGCATTTCCTTTAATATTAAAGCCCGCTCGCGCTGCCTTTGAAGATGTGAACCAAGAATATGAACAAGCAGCAAGCATGCTTGGCACTTCTCCAATAACAATTTTCTTTCGAATTACGCTTCCCTTAGCTTGGCGCGGCATTTTGTCAGGAATATTATTAGCATTTGCGAGAGCTTTGGGTGAATTTGGTGCAACATTAATGGTTGCAGGAGCAACACAAAAAACTCAAACGCTTTCCATTGCTATTTATCGCGCTTACAACTCTTTTGATTATCAAACCGCCAATTATTTAGTGATTTTAACTTCCGCTGTATGCATTGTTATTTTAATGGCCGCGACATTTTTAAATCCTCGTAAGCCAAAGGTTTAATCATGAGTATCGATTTTTCTATTCATAAAACACTCAGAGCCTACAAACGTTCTTTCACATTAAATGTTGAATATAAAACTGATGCGAGCCGCTTAGTAATACTAGGGGCATCTGGCTCAGGAAAAAGTGTTTTATTAAAAACAATCGCGGGCTTAATAACGCCAGATCATGGAAGAATTATCTTACAAGATAGAGTTTTATTTGATTCGACACAAAAAATAAACTTAAAACCTCAAGAGAGATCTTTGGCTTATCTTTTTCAAAGCTATGCCCTATTTCCTCATTTAAATGTCGCCCAAAATATTAGCTTCGCCCTTCATCAATCAATTTTCAATGGTCGCAAACATGAAGTATCCGATGAAGTACAAAAATGGCTAAAATTGTTTAAAATAGAAGGCATTCAGTTTCAATACCCTGATGAAATTTCAGGAGGACAAAAGCAACGCGTCGCTCTCGCTCGTGCTTTGATCATCAATCCTAAAGCAATTTTATTAGATGAACCCTTTTCCGCGCTAGATACTAACTTACGCGCCATTATGAGAGCTGAGCTCAACGATATTCAGCAATCATTGAAAATCCCTATTATTCTGATCACTCACGATCCTGAAGATGCTCGTATTTTTGGTGATGCAATTATTCAAATCGACAATGGGCATATCATATAACCTATATCTGATTATCCCTTGTAAACATAATGAGCATAACCATGAATTACTTTTTAATCTTTATCATGATCGGGATCGGCGGTGGATCAGGCGCAATCCTGAGACATGCAAGCACTCTTATTATTAATAAATATTGGCACTACTCTTTTCCATTGGCGACTTTTTCCATCAATATACTCGGTTCCTTTTTGATTGGATTATTTGCCGCTTACTTATTGCCTAAATTCGGCGAAGATACTTTATTAAAATACCTCCTGATCACAGGCTTTTGTGGTGGCTATACAACATTCTCTACCTTTTCAATAGAAAACTATCAGCTATTACAGGAAGGTAAGTTTTTTACTCTGTTTTTATATATCAGTAGTAGTATCATTGTTGGCATTCTATTTGTTTTTTGCGGCTTATTAACTGGCCGTTCCATATCTTAAATTTCAATATTATTAATCCCTATGAGAAAACCTTTTCCTGAAACACTATTAAATCAAATCCGCATCGTTATGGTGCGTACATCACATTCTGGCAATATTGGCGCAGCTGCTCGCGCCATGAGAGTGATGGGTTTATACCATTTAACTTTAGTTGAACCAAAACAATTCCCAAGCTCTGAAGCAACTTCTTTGGCAAGTGGCGCTGTGGATGTATTAGAAAATGCATTAGTTGTACCAACGCTTGAAGAAGCTTTAAAAGATTGCCATGTTGCGTATGCGACAACTGCTCGTCCTCGCTACATATCTTCCAAGCTTTATACCGCTGAAGAAGCAACCATTGAAGCAGTGACAGCGATCAAACAAGAAGGTCAAAAGATTGCCTTTGTATTTGGCACAGAGCGCACAGGCTTGACCAACGAAGAAATCGATTTATGTCAGCGCATGATGACAATCCCAAGTGAAAATAGCTATAACTCATTGAATATTAGCGCCGCCATTCAAGTTGTTGCTTATGAGTTGCATAAAGCACATAAGCAATTATTAGATCTACCTTTAATTCAAAGCAATGACGAAGTTGCTGAATTAGCAACAGGTGAAATGCGCGAAGGCTTTTATGAGCAACTACAAGAATTACTTTTCGAATCTGAGTTTTTAGATCCTGATGAGCCGAAAAATATCATGAAAAAAATTCGTCATCTTTTTCAAAAACGCGATTTAACAGTACAAGAAGTTCATTTATTGCGTGGCATTTTGACTTCTTTGAATAGGAAAATTTCTCATGATTAAATACATAAAAGAAGATATCCAAACCATTCACTCTAAGGATCCTGCGGCTAGAACAACTTTTGAAGTACTCGTTGCCTATCCAGGATTATGGGCATTATGGGGTCATCGCATTGCTCATTTCTTATGGAATCATCATTTGAAATTTTTTGCTCGTTGGCTCTCAACCATTACGCGCTTTTTAACAGGCATTGAAATACATCCTGGTGCGCAAATTGGTCGCAGATTTTTTATCGATCATGGCATGGGTGTTGTTATTGGTGAAACAACTGAAATTGGTGATGATTGTACTCTTTATCATGGTGTAACCTTAGGTGGTACAAGCTTAAATCAAGGCAAACGCCATCCTACCTTAGGTAATAATGTCATTATTGGCGCAGGTGCGAAAATTCTTGGTCCTATTACATTAGGTAACAATGCAAAAGTTGGTTCTAATTCTGTTGTGACAAAAGATGTGCCTGAAAATACAACAGCAATCGGTATCCCTGCTCGCGTTGTGAAAAAAGATACGATCGCAACAGAAATCGCAAGCAAATTATTTACAGCATACGGCGTTGAAAATGACATGCCAGACCCTGCTGCAACAGCGATTAACTTATTACTAGATCACATTCAAAGCCTAGATAATAGCCTCAAAAGTATTTGTAATGAATTAGAAGCTCAAAATATCCATATTTCTACAAAAGTACCTAAACTTCGACAAAGTGAAATTGAGGATATTGAAGTATTCACACAAGAAACCAAAGAATAAAGATAAGAAAAAAGGCTAGAATATTTTCTAGCCTCAGGTTGCTGACAAACTCCTGCAAATTTTGTAGGAGTTTTTTATAATCAGCAAATGCTAAAAGATCACAAAATAC
>CANRJJ010000085.1 GCA_947630895.1 uncultured Wohlfahrtiimonas sp.
TCCCGTTCACCTCAAAGCTTTTAAAGACAACCACCGTTAGGGGTCGCTGGTAAACGATCGCACTATTCTACTGAAATTTAGCGATATTTCAAGCCTTATTACTGTTTTTCATCAGGAAAATTTGTCGCAAAATTAATAGCCTGATCAACTTCATCTTTCATCTTTGCAACTGTTTCATCATCCCAAGCGTAATAATCTTTCATAACTTCAATTACACCCTCTTTTTCTTTAATCACTTCTGCGATATTAAAAAACATATGCCCTGTTCTGCGAATTAAAAAGTCACATGGCGTTATAACGCTTTCATGATTTAAGGCATACCATAATCGTAACTGAGTCAATCTACTTAACTTTTCAGTATCTTCCACAGCATTATTTTTAAAAAAATTAAAAATAATTTGAACATTCGTGCCATAAAATTTTGCTAAGAAAGAGCTTTCTATTTGAGATAATCCGATGGACTCACCAATTTTTATTTGAGATTGCACAAATGCTGTAAACTTCGATGAGCCACCAATATCACCACCTGAAATCGGCTGATTTTTTGTCATACAAGGTTTGAATTCCAAACCTGATTCGCTCTTTAAAATACCCGCTAATTTATCAACAATTTCTTCAGCCATATGACGATAACCTGTCAGTTTTCCACCCGCAATCGTTAACAAACCAGTTTCAGATTCCCATATCTCATCCTTACGAGAAATTTCTGAAGGATTTTTTCCTTCTTCCCAAATCAATGGACGAACACCTGCCCAAGATGACTCGATTTTATCAGTCGTTAAGCGCACACTTGGAAACATGTAATTAACAGCAGCCATAATATAATCACGATCCGCTTTCGTTGCGATTGGATTGACTTTATCAGCTTCATAAACAGTATCTGTCGTGCCAATGTAAGTTTTACCGTTTCTTGGCACAGCAAAAATCATGCGCTTATCTTTTTCTGTATCAAAATATACCGCTTGTTTTAAAGGAAAATGTGATTGATCAATCACTAAATGGATACCTTTTGTTAATCTTAAATACTTATTATTTGGCTTTGCTTTGTCCTTTTGACGATTTTCATCCACCCAAGGACCCGTCGCATTAATAACTTTTTTAGCATGAATTTCGAAAGTTGAATCCGTCAATAAATCTGTTGCTTTCATACCAATAACTTTATTTTGCTCATTGTATATAAACTCATCACCTTTGACGTAATTCAAAGCTGTTGCACCAAATTCAACGGCTTTTTTTAAGACTTCGATGGTTAAACGGGCATCATCAGTTCTATATTCCACATAATAACCGCCACCAATTAATCCATCTTGTTTCACTAAAGGCGCTTTATCTATAGTTTGCTGACGATTGAGCATACTTTTTTGCTCATCTTTTTTCACACCAGCCAATAAATCATAAACTTTTAAACCAATAGATGTGCTTAATGGACCAAATGTACCATTTTTATACATTGGTAATAGCATCCATTCTGGTGTTGTTACGTGTGGTCCATTTTCATAAACCACTGCTCTTTCTCTACCTGAATGCATTACAACACCAATTTGTAACTGTTTTAGATAACGCAATCCACCATGAATGAGCTTAGTAGAACGGCTACTTGTACCTGCTGAAAAATCCTGCATTTCTATCAATGCTACTTTCATACCTCGTTTTGAAGCATCTAGAGCAATCCCTGCACCAGTAATACCACCGCCGATGATTAATACATCGAAAGAATTATTCTTCATTTTTTCAATGGTGTTTTGACGCTCTATTCCTGAAAATGCCATGAATTGCTCCTTATCAAAAATTAATATCACTATTATAAATTTGGCTTAAATGCTTGCGTTGCTTTAATTGCACATGTCCAACCATGATACAGTTTCGCTCTATCATCTTCTGTCATATTTGGAGAATACTTTTGATCTAATGACCAATTTTTTTGAATTTCTTCTTGAGATTCCCAATATCCAGTGGCTAACCCTGCCAGATAAGCCGCACCTAAAGCAGTAGTTTCATTGATCTTTGGTCGATCTACTTCCACACCCAAAATATCCGATTGGAATTGCATCAAGAAATTATTCATTGCAGCACCACCATCCACTCTAAGAACTTTTAATTCTAAGCCTGAATCCTTTTCCATTGCTTGTAATACATCTTTCGATTGATAGGCAATCGACTCTAAAGTTGCTCGGATAAAATGTTCTTTTTGTGTACCTCGAGTGACACCAAATACAGCACCGCGTGCTTCAGAATCCCAATATGGCGTTCCCAATCCTACAAAAGCAGGAACAACATAAACACCTTCAGCGGAAGCCACTCTACTCGCATAATCCTCTGAAAGCTTAGCATGTTGAAACATACGTAAACCATCACGTAACCACTGAATTGCTGAGCCCGCAACAAATATAGAACCTTCTAAGGCATAGGTAACTTTTCCATCAACTCCCCAAGCTAGCGTGGTTAATAACCCACTTTGTGACTTCACTTGCTTAGCACCTGTATTCATTAACATGAAACAGCCTGTGCCATAAGTATTTTTCGCCATGCCTTCTGCAAAACATGCTTGACCAAACAAGGCAGCTTGCTGATCTCCTGCCGCACCTGAAATTGTAATTTCATGTCCAAAAAAGCTTTGTGGAGTTGTTTTACCGTACACTTCTGATGATGAACATACTTTTGGCAACATCACTGATGGAATGTCTAAAATTTCTAATAACTCTTCATCCCATTTCAAATCATAGATGTTGTACATCAAAGTACGACTGGCATTGGAGTAATCTGTCACATGCGCTGTACCACCTGTTAACTTCCAAATTAACCATGTATCAATAGTGCCGAATAATAACTCGCCTTTTTTAGCTCTGCTGCGCGCGCCTTCTACATGATCTAAAATCCAAGCAACTTTAGTGCCTGAAAAATATGGATCTAATAATAAGCCTGTTTTTTCTTTAAAAAGTGGCTCATGGCCTGCTTCTTTTAGTTGATTACAAATCTTATCCGTTTGGCGTGATTGCCAAACTAACGCATTATAAATTGGCAATCCTGTTGTTTTATCCCATACAACAGTTGTTTCGCGCTGGTTCGTAATACCTATCGTTGCTATTTGTTCTGGTGATAAATTATTTTCTGTTAAAACTTCAGTAATGACTGATAACACTGATGACCAAATCTCTGTAGGATCATGTTCAACCCAGCCTGGATGAGGAAAGATTTGACGAAATTCTCTTTGAGAAATACCTTTAATATTACCTGATTTATCAAAAATTATTGCTCTTGTGCTTGTTGTTCCTTGGTCGATGGCCATAACAAATTTTTGCATAAATACTCCTTCATTTTTTCATCATTATAATAATTTAATAGATATCAGGACTTGCTTCTGCAAGGTGTTTTTCTGCTTGTTTACGCTTGCCATAACGCAATAAAAAGAAGCACAAAACACTTCCTATCACTAACCAAACAAAACTTCCAAAAAAGCTCATCGTATTATCAGCGCCTTCTCTGTACAAAATACCATATAACGCCGTGCCAATAATTGTGCCAACCAATGGACCCAATACTGGAACAAAAGCATAGCGCCAATTAGAATCTGTCTTCCCTGCGATAGGCATTAAGGCATGCATAATTCTTGGCCCTAAATCACGAGCTGGATTGATAGCATAACCCGTTGTGCCACCTAAACTCAAACCAATCGCCATAATTAAAAAGCCGACCACAACTGGTTGTAGACCGCCTGTAAACTCATTAATACCAATAAAAAGAATCGCAAAAATCAATATCGCTGTGCCAAGAATTTCAGACACTAAATTAGACGGATAATCTTCAATTGCAGGCGTTGTACAAAATATATCTCGCTTAGCTATGGCATTTTCAGTCACTGCAAAATGTGGTTTAAAATGTGTCCAAACCAAAAATGCTCCTAACATTGCACCTAAAAATTGAGAAACTACATAGCCAAATACGTGAATCCACGGAAATTTGTTAGCGATTGCCAATCCTAAAGTAACTGCAGGATTAAAATGTCCGCCGCTATATTTACCTACAGCATAAATAGCGAGCATTACAGCAAATCCCCAGCCCATAATTATGACGATCCAACCGCCACCTGCTGCTTTTGATTTATTTAATACAATATTGGCAACCACTCCACCACCAAAAAGAATCATGATTGCAGTACCTAATAGTTCAGCGATATAACTTGGCATACATCCTCCATGGATTTAAATATTATGTTTATAAATAAATGATTTTTATTTAATTAATAGATATTCTTTATATATTTCGGACTCTATATTGCACTCTTTTGAGTAAGAAGTTCAAATAAAAATTAATTACTATTCAATAAATGAAAATAATCTTCCTTGTTCAAATGATAAACTACTGCCTTTCGTTTATTTTAAAGACAGATTACAGTGAGCAATATTCATACTTATTACACTCTTCAGGAGATTGAGCTAAAAGCAGAATTTATTCCTGCCAATTCCCGATCAAACAAACCAACGATTATTTATATTCATGGTGGTGGTTTTATATTTGGTGAGCGAGATGATCTACCCCAACTCTATATCGATATGCTTACAGAGGCTGGCTACAATTTATTATTATTAGATTATCCACTAGCACCAGAAGTTGATTTAACTGTTATTCATGATTGCTTAGCCAAAGCATTAGAATGGTTTCAAAGTCATTATCAAATAACATTGAACCTAAATTCACCCGCATATTATCTTTTCGGTCGTTCAGCTGGCGCATATTTAGCCTTATTATTATCTGCCAAGAATCCATCTCCATTACAAAAGGGGATCATCTCTTTTTATGGATATAGTTCCATGCAATCTGATGAATTCATCAAACCTAGCGAATATTATTTACAATTTCCAAAATTAAGTTTTATGGATTTATATGATTTAACTGATAACGGTATTCAGACGAGAGCTTCAGTAAAATCTCGATATGTTTTATATATCAATTACCGCCAAAATGGGACATGGTTATCCAAGGCATTACCAGATCGATCTTTATGGGAGCAATACTCATTATCCGATGAAGAACTCAAATCTCTACCAAAAACATTCTTAACGGCAAGTAATACAGATAAAGATGTACCATATTCATCTTCTGAATATTTATCCAAAACTATTACTAATAACTTGTTTATGCCTGTAGACAATCAGTTTCATGATTTTGATAGAGATGTTACAAATCCTATCTCGATTGAGATTTATGAATCATTACTTAATTGGTTAAATGAGGATTAATATGAAAGCTATTTTTTGCCCATGTAATCCAAAAAATGAATATAAAAACTGCTGCGAACCTTATCATCTCGAGCAAGATTATCCCAATGACCAAGAGACATTAATGCGCAGCAGATACAGTGCATATGTTTTACAAAAAATCGATTACCTAAAAAAATCTTGGCATAGCTCGACTTGTCTAGATGATTTCAACGATATGGAATCGATAAAATGGTTAGGATTAAAAATCCAAAAAGTGAATGAAAATAAAGAAGATCAAGAGTACTTTGTCGAATTTATTGCTAGATATAAAGATAACTCACAAAATGGTAAAGCCGATAAAATTCATGAGTTAAGTCGATTCATATACGAAAATGGTCGACTTGTTTATATTGATGGGCAATTTCTATAATCATTCTAAATTATCAGTCAAAATACGCTTAAATCTGGCAAATCTAGGTTTGCCATGATTGGTTAAACCATTATAAATAAAAGCAATTCGTGTACCTACTTTCGGAGGATATTCTCTCATCTGATCAGTTAATCCCGAACCTACTCGAATAACTGTATTATCAGAAAGTTTTAAGTTTAGTGATCCTACTTTTCCTTTATATTTCCCTTTACCTTCGTTATAGCTTGTCACTATACCAACCTGTTCATCATGCCTTTTAATTTTGAGTAAATGATTAACTTTGCCTGAGCCATAAAAAGCATCTTGATGATGGAGCATCAATCCTTCACCATCAGCCCTGATTATTTTATCTAATAATCTATTTAATTCCGATTCATCACTCACTTTAATTTGTGGAATCATCTGAACATGTTCTAAATTTAATGAAGGAATGTACTCTTGCATTTTTTGCACACGTTCATTAAACGGTATAGATTCATTTGGCATATCAAAAATCATGTATTTAACTAAATGCCAATCATCTTTATTATCAACAGTATTTAAAACAGAAATTAACTGTTCAAATTTTCCTCTAGCAATCCATAGCTCACCATCTAAAGGATTCTCACCTAAATTTTCTATATACCATTCAGGAGCATTAAAAGAATATCCACTTTTACTTTTTAATGTTTTACCATCCCAATATGCTCTAAATCCATCTAATTTTTCACTTACATAATAGTCAGATACATCTAAATTTTGATTATTTTTATAATAATTTGCATGCTGCAAAGTATCTGATAATGCTAAAGATGAATGTAAACAAAAAATACACAGTATATAAATAAAATATTTCATGATAATTACCCAATCGACAAAATAAAATATTTACATTTATATACACAAATAGTGTTTTATAATTTCAATAGACAACAAAAAGCCCGCTGCTAGAGCGGGCTTTTCATGTTAGACCCTGGAGATGACCTACTTTCACATGGGGAGAC
>CANRJJ010000086.1 GCA_947630895.1 uncultured Wohlfahrtiimonas sp.
CAATAAAACTGTCAAAGGTTTCATTCAATTCCATCAGTGCTTCATTCAATTCAAACAAAGACTCATTCAATACAAGTAATGATTCATCTTTTTCAATTTTTTCATCCTGAAGCGTTTCGAGAGTCATTTCACAAGTGATCAACTCTTCTTCGATCTTCTGAATTTGGATTTGTAATTCATTGTGATCCTCCGTCGCTCTTTTTTGTAACGCCTGAATAGACTCAACTTTGTGTTGCAACATTAAAATTTCACGTTGTTTAGCATGGTACAGCTCAGTTTTAGCTGTCAATAAAGTCGATTTTTCTGTGAATGTATTTTTATTGGTATTCAACTTAATGACTAAATCATTATAGAACGACACAGCATCATGAAACTCTTTTTGCAAAGCTTCAATTCGGTTCTGTAGTTCTGACTGCCCTTGCTCAAGTTCGGCACGCTTTTGTTTAAGAGAAAGATACTGCAATAAGCGTTCTTCTTTCTTGAGAACTTGATACTCTTCTGCTTTTTGAGCTTGTTTCTCTAAATGTTCTAGCTGCTTGGTGAGCTCTTCGCGCACATCTAATAAACGCAGTAAATTTTGGCGTGTATGTTCGATACGAGTTTCTGTTTCGCGTTTTTGTTCTTTATATTTTGAAACGCCTGCCGCTTCTTCAAAAACTAAACGTAAATCATCAGGTTTTGATTCCACAATACGTGAGATCATGCCTTGCTCAATAATCGCATAGGATCTCGAACCTAAACCCGTCCCTAAAAAGATGTCTGTAATATCTTTACGACGACATTTTGCACCATTTAGAAAATATGTACTTTGTCCAGATCGCTCTAAAATTCGCTTAATGCTAATTTCTGTAAATGTCGACCATTGTCCACCAATGCGTCCATCAGTATTATCAAAAACTAGTTCTATACTTGCAAAGCTAGAAGCTTTTCGGCTGGTTGCACCACTAAAAATAACATCCGTCATGGATTCACCGCGCAACTGTTTTGCGGATGATTCGCCCATAACCCACCGGATAGCATCTATGATATTTGATTTACCACAACCATTCGGACCAACAATACCATTCAGTCGATCTGTTAATTCAAAAACAGTATGATCCACAAATGATTTAAAACCAGATAGCTTAACTTTACTTAGATACACAGTGGGCTGCCAACAATTAAAAAAGAAAGTATTATCAAGTCTCAGAAGGATGATTGCAAGTGAGAATCATCCTATAAATTACGCACACTAATCTTTGTTATTATATTTTTCGATCAGCTGTTTCGGTATTGTCTACCATTTCTGATTGTACCGGAGTAACAACCGTTGTTTGTTCTCGAGAATGTACTGGCTCTTTTGGTTTCACAGGTATACTAACCAGAGATAAAATCGCTATAAATACTACAATTACCAATAATTCTACGAGAGATAAATTATATTTCATAATTTCACCTCATTTAAGTTTTATTTGCCTAAAAACCATTACTTACATTTTTATACTTTATTATTTATAAATTAACATACTACACATTTATAATATTTTTAATTTATTTTTTAAAATACCGTTAAAAAAGATAGGATATAAATCAATATATCGTCGCTATGGAAGAAAATTATGTATCAACTAGCATTTTTCGTGCCAAACACACATCTAGAGCCCGTTAAAGAAGCCATTTTTAATGCTGGCGGTGGAAAAATAGGTGATTATTCCCATTGTTCATGGCAAGTTTTAGGTAAAGGACAATTTAAGCCGCTAAAAGGCAGCAATCCTTATCTTGGCGAGATTGATTCAATTGAATATGTCGATGAATGGCGTGTGGAATTGGTCGTAGAAGACCATTTAATTCATGAGGCTATCAATGCATTAAAAGCAGCACATCCCTACGAGACACCTGCTTATAATGTCATAAAATTAGAAGATTTTTAATTAATCAACAATTAGATTTATTGATCATAATTTTGATAATTTGTTGATCCGTATGACTCATTCCTTCTGTCACTAAGCTTCCCAAGTTGCGAATACTTTCTTCTACAGTTTGGGAAACTAAGCCTTCTTGACCTGTCACACGAACATTATCTAATGCCATGATGACTGCTTTAAATGCTGAGTTTGCTGTAGAAGATACTTTCATCGCACAGCTATTAGCTGCACCATCACAGATAATACCTGACACATCGCCAATCATACTGCAAATTGCACTATTGATGATTTCTAAATCTTTATCACCTAAAAGCCATGCCATTCCAGCTGCTGCGCCCATAGCCGCAGTCGATGTCGCACAGAGAGCAGACAATGATGGAAATGTATTATGAATATAAATTGCCACTAAATGCGACAAAGTTTGCGCACGGATTCGGTCTTCTTCAGATGCATTGACAAAATCTGCCACAACAACGACAGGCATGGTCGCAGAAATACCTTGGTTACCTGAACCTGAATTACTCATCGCAGGTAAAGTTGCACCGCCCATTCTTGCATCTGAACCTGCACTCGTACGAATCATAATATCCGTCATTAAATCTTTGGACATAAATCCACGATCGAGTTGCTTCATCATGGTTTTACCAATGTGTAATCCATAATCATTGGTTAAACCTTCCACAGATAAATTATTGTTAATAATCTCTGCTTCTTTCATAAAGGCAATTTGATCAACGGGCACATTCGTACAAAAATCATAAATATCAGCAACCGAAGCTTCAGACAAATCATAGCCTTTTTGATGCCCACTGCCTTCACTAGCCTTTTCTTCAAATAAAACTTCACCATTTTTTTCAATGCGAACAATTTTAGTATGAGAATCAGCAATGCTCACAATCGCGGTATGATTTTCTGTTTCAACTTTTGCTTCGCTATATAAAACCTTTTTAGTATCAGCGATTGAGACTGACACAATATTGTTATCGAGCAACGCTTTGGCTTCTGCCACATAAGCATCATTGATGTTTTTTAAAACTTCTAGCCCAGCTTCATGATCACCGCATACAGCACCAGCCGCAGCGGCGATTGCTAAACCTTTCATGCCTGTACCAGGCACAGTGACGCCCATGCCATTTTTCATTAAATTCGGGGACACTTTAGTCGTAATTTTGAGAATCTTTTCATCACCGATGATCGATCGTGCTTTCGCAACTGCCAATGCCAAAGAAATTGGTTCGGTACATCCCAAAGCCGGCTTAACTTCTGCATGCAATGCTTTAATATATTCTTCCCAATTTCTATGATCCATACTCATTTCCTCATCGTTACGCTAAAGTGACCAAATATAGAAACTATACAACAATTGTCGCTGTTAATTGACGACAAAAATTCAATACACTCAATGCTGCTAGCATCGATGTTTTCGAGTTTTCTGCCAATGTTTTACCTGCCATTGTGACTTCCATTTCACCAAATGCACCATAAGCTTTCAACAAATGCTGATTTTTAGTGGTATTTGGATCTGCGATTAACTCAACTTGCGTTTTATCCATCCCTACGCCCGCTAAAGCAATCGTCGCTGCAACATTAGCATTGGCAGGAAACATAGATGCAGCTTCTCTTGCTGTACCTGTAAAAAACACAGTGGCTTCAGTCAATTCATCTAAATTAACCAATTTTTCTGCAGGTGTTCCTTTCCAACTTTTTGAAGATTTTACACCTTGATAAATGACTTTAGTTAAACCTGCTTCTTTCGCAGCTGACAAACCATCAATCCCTGCAATTGCACCTGACAAAATATAGACTTTACTGTCATTTTCTTTGGCTATTTTTTTAACATTCGCTTCAAACTCAGCATCTGAGAATGCGCCGATCGAAATCACACCCAAATCCAAGCCTTTTGCCAAAACACCTAAAGCATGTTGTTTCAAACCCGCTTGCCCTGCCATTTCTATGACAACATCAGGCACGCCATTTAACTCATCCACACGCCCAATCACTTTAACATCAGTACCTACTTCTGCTTGCACGGCCGCAACTTTTTCTGGCTTCACTAACAAATAGCCGAGAGAAACATCACTCGGCAAATTTGCAATAACGTGTTTTGCCATGGCGCCGTAACCGATTACCATGATCTTTCTCATATTATTTCTCTTTAAAACGATGTCCAATATCTTTACGGAAGAATGTACCTTCAGTCGATAATTTATCCATCAAAGCATAGGCATTATCTTTTGCTTCTTTGAACGTTTTCGCAAAACCCGTTGCCACTAAAATACGACCGCCATTCGATACTAATTGACCATCTTTTTCAGCAACACCTGCATTAAACACCATATTAGTTACGCCATCTGTTTCAACATTTTTCAATGGATAACCCAATTTAGGATCTTGCGGATAGCCTTCAGATGCTAAAACAACACCTACGCAATACTCATCTTTCCATTTCACTTCTGGTAATGATTCTTCCGTTAACATTGTCAAAATCACATCAACCAAATCACTGTCTAATAAAGGTAAGATCACTTCTGCTTCAGGATCACCAAAACGAGCATTGAACTCAATCGTTTTGAAACCTTCTTTCGTTAAAATCAAACCACCATATAAGAAACCTGTAAATGGCTGACCTTCTTTCACTAAACCATCTGCAACGGGTTGCATGATTGTTTTCACAGCTACAGCAACTTCATCGCTATCTGCTGTAAAGCAAGGCGCATAAGCACCCATTCCGCCAGTATTTGGACCTTCGTCATTATCGTAAGCACGCTTATGATCCTGCGCCATTACCATTGGCACTACTTTGTTGCAATGCACAAAACACATCAAAGAGTATTCATCACCTTCTAAAAACTCTTCAATCACAACACGCGCACCAGCATCACCAAAACGATTACCTTCTAACATATCAACAATAGTTGCTTTCGCTTCTTCGATTGTTTCTGGTAATACAACACCTTTACCAGCCGCTAAACCATCGGCTTTAATAACAATCGGCACACCAACTTTTTCAATATACTCAATTGCTTCTGCTAAATCTGTGAATGTTTGATGCGCAGCTGTTGGCACATCATATTTATTCATAATGATTTTAGCGAAATCTTTACTGCCTTCAATTTGTGCAGCATTTTGATTAGGACCCCAAACTTTGATGCCTTTGCCGTTCATGTGATCAGCAACGCCAGCCACCAAACTTGATTCAGGGCCAACGATGACTAAATCAATTTCATTGGCTTCAGCCCAATTCGCTAACTCTTCTGCATTGGTTTCAGAAATATTCACAAGATGCGCAACATCTTTCATGCCAACATTGCCTGGTGCAACAAATACTTCAGACACTTTTGCACTTTGCTTAACCTTCCAAGCCAAAGTATGTTCGCGTCCACCTTTACCAATAATTAAAATTTTCATCGTTTGTTCATTCCACTCAATAAAATATCGAAATCATAGCCCCAAAAAGCGGTGTATATCATACCATTCATTGAGCAAATAAATTGGAATTATTACTCTTGTAATATCTCTGCCAATCTTGATAAATCGATATTTCCACCCGACAAAATCACCACGGTTTTTTGCCCTTCAATGTATTCAGAAATTTTTCCACTTAACAATGCCGCGGTGGATAAAGCACCTGCACCTTCACTGATAATTTTATTGCGCTGAACTAAGGCGATCATACTTGCGATAATATCTTCTTCGCTCACTGTTACAATTTTGGTTACCAATTCTTTGACGATGTCATAAGTCATTTTCCCTGGTGTCGCCACATCACAACCATCTGCCACTGTGGCAGAAACTCTGTGAGATACCAATTGATTTGCTGCGATAGATGCCGCCATGCCGTGAACATTATCAGTCTGCACACCAATGATATTAATATTTGGATTAAATGATTTAAGCGCCACAGCAATGCCCGAAATTAAGCCACCGCCACCAATGGGAACAATCACATTGTCCACATCCCAAATTTCTTCTAATATTTCGATGCCGATTGTGCCTTGCCCTGCGATCACTTTTGTATCGTCATAAGGTGGAATAAATACTCTTCCTTCTTCCTCGACGATTTCTTGTGCTTTTTTTAAGGTGTCATTAAAGTTTGCACCATACAAAACAACTTCAGCACCATAGCCAATCGTTGCTGCAATTTTGGATTTCGGTGCACTTTCTGGCATCACAATTTTAGTATTAATGCCCAGCATTGTGCCTGATAAAGCAACGCCTTGCGCATGATTACCAGCCGAGCAAGCCACAACACCACGCTTTGCTTCTTCCTCATTGAGCGAGCTGATTTTATTGAATGCACCACGAATTTTGAATGAGCCTGTGCGCTGCATATTTTCAAATTTGATATAAATATCACCCTTGCAAATCTCACTTAAATAGTTGCTTCGTAGAATACTTGTATTATAAATACGCCCTGCTAAAACCTTTTGTGCATCTCGAATATCTTGCATCGTAACAGGTAAAATGGCTAGATTCATGGATCAGCTCCTTAATTATTATCTTTTAATGATTATATTAAATATTGGAATGTGATTTTTTTAAGCCATTAATATTTGGCGGGATAATATTTATATTATATTAGGGCGTGTTGAACATTCATAATTTTAGCCAAATATAAGCACAAGCTAAAGCGACAGTATTTTCATAATGTT
>CANRJJ010000087.1 GCA_947630895.1 uncultured Wohlfahrtiimonas sp.
AAGGTTGGGGTCGCGAGTTCGAGTCTCGTTTCCCGCTCCAAAATAAAAAAGCCTTTCGAAAGAAAGGCTTTTTTATTATCTAACAATTAATTTAAATTGCTTTATACCCTCGTAAACGTCAAAATTTCATCCACTAAAATATTTATACAAAGGAAACATATGCCTATTTGGGTTGATGCAGATGCCTGCCCTAAAGTTATCAAGGAAATTTTATACAAAGCAGCCAAGCGTGAATCTACGATGCTTTATTTGGTGGCAAATCAAGTTTTATCTCATCCACCATCACCATTCATCAAAAGCATGACTGTACCAAAAGGATTTGATGTAGCGGATGATGAGATTGTCAGCAGAATCATCGAAAATGATTTAGTAATTACTTCCGACATTCCACTTGCATCCGATGCAATTGCTAAAAATGCCTTTGTTATTACACCTCGCGGCGAAGCATTAACTAAAGATAATATCGGTGGCCGTTTAACTGTTCGTAATTTAATGGATACATTACGTTCTAGCGGCATTCAAACTGGAGGTCCACCGCCTTTATCACAAAAAGAGCGCCAACTATTCGCACAAGAATTAGATAAATGGTTTAGACAGATCAAATAGCTTTCCACAAAAACTATATTCAATAAAAAAATCGAACGAATAATAAGAAATATCGTTCGATTTTTTATTTATCTATGAAGTTAATTTATTTAAAAATCTCTCATTCTTAAACCAGGAAAATCTGTAATAAAGCCCATTCCATACCAAATTTGCCCACCTGCATTATATCCAACACCCCAAACAGTACCATTACTCATTTCATAAGTAATATGGTGCTTACCCGCACCTATTTTCACAATACGCCCTGGGAACTGTATATTTCCAACCTTATAACCATTCTGCAAGCGAAACTCTTCAGAGATATTGGCAAGCTTCGGACACCAACCTTGAATATTTCTATATGCACCAGATGTACTAGTTAATGAACCAAATGTATATATATCATTATGATTAGTTAGTACAATTGTAGATTCAAATCGTGTTTCCATTTGTACGATGGTTGTAGGCACAAGTTTTCCATCAATCATTTTAGGAGGAAAAGGCACTTCTACAGGCTCTGGAGAAACTGTACTATTATAGCTACTCATATTACAGCTTTGCCCTAATGATCTATATTGCCCCCAACCTATTAACTTTCCATCATTCAACAATGCCAAACCAAATTCATACCCACCTGCTATCTTCACAATTTGATTCGCATATTTTTTCAATCTCGTGACTTTTTGTGGCACCCAAACATAGTTATTACCAGATGTATAAAGACCTAAAGAAGATTTAAAATCTCTCCCCCAAGCCCAAACATTTTGATCTCTAGTATCCCAGCTATTACCATTATAAGTTACAGCAAAGCCACCTTCATAAGCTGCACCAATTAGACGAGCAACCTCACCTTGCAAATTAATCTTTTCTGGTACAAATGTATTTTTACCTGGACTGCCCAGACCTAATTGTCCATATAATGAGTGACCCGATGTAAGCACATTGCCCTGAAAATCAAGATAAATTGAGTTATATTCTCCCGCACCGACCGCTTGTCGTAATCGTAATCTTTTTCCATCCACTCCGACGATTGGGCAAGGCGTTGCCAAATGGTTTTTCCCTTTAGGATTCACACATCCTGCTGAACCATATGCATTTAAGCCCCACCCCCATGCTAATCCTTCACTATTAATCGCAATCAAATGATATGCACCACCTGAAACAGCAACAATATCTGACAAGCTCTCAACTTTTTCTGGCGCCCTTAATTTATCATTATCATTCGATATGCCATTACCTTGCTGACCAGAGCCTTTATAGCCCCAAACCCACACTTCCCCATCTTTTAATCCAACACCTGTATCAATCAATGTCGTAGATTGAGCTCCACTTGCACCACCATCTAAATACGAATCGCGCGCCTCTCTGGTCTGAGATAAAGATGGATTAATCAGCAAAGGAAGAAGACAAATGTATAATAGTGATTTTTTTAATAAGCTAGTTTTCATAATTTAATCCTATACTTAATACAAACGCTGTATCGACAATCGTTTCTGTTGTAAGCTTTTCCCCATAAAATCATGGCAAAACTCAACTAATTTTCGATTAATTTCACCATTGGTTGTCGCTAGACACTTTGATAAATGTTTATCATTATCGCCATGCGAAGTTATACCTTTAACATTATTTTTAATATCATCGATCGTTTTTTCGCCCAGAGTACTTATACTTCCATTGTCTAAATTGCCACCCAAATATCCTTTATATGTAATTGTTGAACCACTTGGTAATCCTGGAGCAACAACAATCTGCTCAACACCTGCAACATTTGCACCATTAGATTTAAATAAGCCGATATTGCCTGTTTGCGCATTTAAAGCAAACTGAAGACCGACAGCGCTATCAGGACTACAGTAATCATCTTCATCGCCTTCAACGATACGCCAAGTTGAAAATACAATGTCATCATTCGTCGTAACACCTGGTTCATAGACTAATCTATTTCCCATATCAGCATTAGTATATGCAAGCTTCAGATACCAGCCATTACTTGCAGATCCATCAATAGAATTTAATAGTCTTACGGTATTAGATACAACTGAGTATCTAACTTCTTTCATATTCTCTAAATGAATATCATCTCTGATTGGCGAAGCGATAAAATACTGTTGTAATTTTGATTGCTCACCTCTATCTAATGTTCTATCTATATTTCTTCCTGTTCCTACATATACCCACTCTTGTTTTGTCGCAGGGTCTTCATGGATTAATGGTCTAACAGTAATTGGATGATCAAATAATCTTAAACCTTGTGCCGAAGGATCGTACATTATCTCTACATCAGCTCTGCTAGAAATATTTCCACCCATAAAGCTTACTTTGTATAATCGGCCAGACTGATCACCTACAACAGCATATTTAAGCTTTTGAAAGCCTGTATCATTATCTTTCTCTAACACCAATGAAGGCGTTGAAGCACCACCACCTTCGCTATTTAAAACAACTTCTTTGAGTAATTCACCATTTTCTAAATCAATAAAATATAGACTGGAAATTTTAGTCGCTACCCCATTGCCAAAGACACCCACTCCATTACCAGCACCTCTTCTTTCAGAATCTGCTTGATTGAAAAAAGCAAAGCCTGAGTAGGTGTAACCCAAATTTTTAAAGTTTTTACTATTTTCTGCAAATCCATCTTCATTCACCAGCTCAAATAATGGAGTAATCTGATTATCTATCTTTTTATTTTGCATTTTCAGCAAACGATAACCAACAACGCCTTTACCACCACCACCCATGCCACTTAAACCAACAGCTTGGATACCTCCATCTTTCCCTTTAAACTCAAAAATATCAACTACACCATCCATCGTGTAAGCAAAAGGCTTATCAAGCTCTGCAATCTCTTTCAAACGAGCGGCTAGAAAGCCTGGAAAATACGCCGCAGCTCGTACCCCACCATTTCCTTGAGATAATTCATCTGATCTATCAGTTTTAACAAAATGAATCATTCCATCATTAGCATTAACTACCAATAATTCATTCTTCATCTGTTTTGATTTTTCTTTCACATACTCTTCAAACTCTGCTTTTAAAGGACTAGAAACAAAATTAAGATTGATATATTCTCGATCTTTTGCAAAAAATGCAGGGGAACTATTCACAACAGGGCCAATAATAGAATGTCTTGGCTTATGAAATGCTTTCTGCGCATTCTTAGTCCCGTTAAAAACTGATATTCCATACAACCAATGCAAATATTCATCTTTAACTTCCTCACCATATTTTTCTTTATATATTTTATTAATATTTCCTTTGGTTAATCTCCCCATTGTTTTATTGGCATAATTCATCGTAAAAAACTGTCCATTCAATGGATATGAACGCTGATTCATACTCCATTCAGGCACTTTACTCCACTCAGCCCCTGAACCATTTTTTTTCAAGGTATAGGCCAGAATATTACCAGCATTAGTATTAATATTATTCGTAAATACATATCGAATGGTATCTGGTGTTCTATAATATTGATCTTCTATCGCCCTGCCATTAGTAAATCGTTCATCCGTCCCTGAAATCATCATCTCTATTTGTTCAAGTATGCGATTCGTATCAAATGTTTGTTTAGAGAGATATTCTCCACCTGTGCTTTTAATCACATCCAAAAGTTGAGTCGAAGGTTTATTTGAAAAAATGACACCTTTTATATTGATTTCTTGTGGAATACTAAGATTAGACTGCCAAGCCTTGTTACTAGCATCGCTAGAGGGTTTATTGTGAGGATTATGCCCACTCAAAAGATCTTGTTTTATCCAATCTTGAAAGATAAACGAATCAATTTGATATTTTGCATTGTCATATCTATTTCGATCTAACTTACTTGTATCAGAATAAGTTAAACCATCCTCTGATCCTGTATAACCATCTTGTATATAGGCAAATTGCGTTTGAGGATTCTGATAATAATTCGATAAATCTGTGGCATATAATGATGGATATGAGTTTAATATAACTAACTGCCCATTATTCCATGCTTTTGTTTCAGCTAAAATTAAATTTGAAGCCAAATTTAACGGCAACTTTTCAGCATCACTCTTAGCAAATACATCGACATAGCTTCTGTTTGGTTTACCATCTGTAAATAAAACTACTTCATTTTTTGCACAACGATATTTTAAAGGAGAATCATACTGCTTATATTTATAGCCTGTCGTCGTATGATCCATACTGACTGGTATCGGATGCCCTCTAAAATACAAAGAAAGATTATATAAAGCAGGGAAAATAGGAGACCATGCATTCTGCATTTTATTAATATCAAAAGTTTTTTCGATTGCAGCGTTAATTTGATCCCATCTTGTATTATTCTTGGATAAATCTGAAACTGCTCCTAGAATCACCGAATATTCATTTTGTTGATCGACGGCGAGACTAAGTGTTGCTGTATAATCTTTACCTGTACTACCAAAACCCAATAGATACTCTTGACTAAAATAATATAAAAACTGCTTCAAGAAGTTTTTAAATGCAATCCCTCGATTAATCTCCAGACATTTTTCAATATATATCGTGCCATCATAATTAGTGTGTTTATTCAAAGGATCATAAGGCACATAAAAACCAATCGCAAAAGGATCATAATAATTTCCATCTTGATACTGAGGCAGTCTTTTAATACTTTCCCAATCTGATGGCTTTTGGCAAACGGGCAATCCATAACCATCAAAATGCTCACTCACAAAAACTGTATCATTTTGTATACTTGCTGAGTCATCAAATAAACCAAAGACATTGTGCTTAGCTTGTTTGGGTTCAAATATAGGTCTCTTTCCAACTTCGCTAACTTGTCCTTGTGAAAATGCATATGTCAGTGTCGTTAGCAACATTATTGCTGTGCCATATATTTTTTTCATTTTTTATCCTTTTTATTAGTACTGATAAGCCACTCATACATATTCGTAAGTATGCTCACATTTTTAAATTATAGTTAAATTTATAATAATATATTTTGATTTCTCAATATATAAAGAAGATAGATGTGCGATATCAATCTTCTTTCAATTTTTATATATATTTTTCTATCGCTACAGCGACTCCATCTTCGTTATTGGTTGTTGTCACAAAGGTTGCATTCTCTTTTAACAAATCTATCCCATTACCCATTGCGATCTTAGTATCCGCAACATGAAACATAGAATAGTCATTTTCATGATCACCCAAGCACATGATCTCTGAACTTTTTAAACCAAATTCTTTGGCTATTTTTTGTAAAGCAAAGCCTTTTGTTGAGTTTTTACGTAGAAACTCCAAATAAAATGATGCACTTCTGTACACTTCATATTTTTCATAATACTCATCAGGAATTCTCGGAATGATCGCTTCCAACATATCTGATTCTGCAGAGAACATACATTTGCTATAGCAGATATCATCCGTCATTTCATCAACTGGTCGATACACTAAAGGAATGCTGGATAAATATGATTCATAAACTGTGTATTTACCGATATTGCGATCAGCGGTATAAACAAAACGATCACTTACAACATGCATCGCAATACTCAAAGAACTCGCTAATTTTTCAATATGCAAATAATCCTCAAAACTCAGCGCATTTTGATGCAATACTTCACCCGTTGAAATATCACGAATCATCGAGCCATTATTCGTAATCACATAGTTTTTTTCATTAGAAATTTTAAGATCACGCAAAATTGGGAACATGCCTGAAAATGGTCTTCCACT
Organism: uncultured Wohlfahrtiimonas sp.; assembly: GCA_947630895.1. GTDB lineage: Bacteria > Pseudomonadota > Gammaproteobacteria > Cardiobacteriales > Wohlfahrtiimonadaceae > Wohlfahrtiimonas. The sequence goes on from CANRJJ010000087.1 coordinate 6,271, forward strand.
TGCCAAAACAATCTGCACACCTTTATCTTGCGCATATCGAATGCTTTCTCTCACTCGATCAGTGACTAAATGCTGCGAGTTTAATAAAGTGCCATCTAAATCGATCGCAATTAGTTTGATACTCATAACTACTCCTAATGTGAGAAAAGCAATGGTCACATCCTATCAAATTAAACAAAAAAAAACCTCGCAAAGCGAGGTTTCAGATCGCTGATAAACCTCGGTATTTTCATCGAGGTTTTTCTTATGAGACACTTTTAAAAAAAATCAGCTCAAT
>CANRJJ010000088.1 GCA_947630895.1 uncultured Wohlfahrtiimonas sp.
TAATTTTGTTTGGCGATAATATTATACCGCTCGCTATTTTTTATTTTGAATTCAAATGTTCAACAGCCCCTAATAATTTTCAAAAATAATAATATTACAAATTCAGCATACTAATAATATTCAAAAAGCTGATATTCCTACAATTCAAACCCCATTAGTTTATCTTTTGGGGTTATTTTTTTATAAGCACTCTATACATTCATAAACTTCCTCAGTATGATTTATTTCGATCAGTTATAAATGATCGAAATACTATAACTTATAAATCAAGATTAAAAATATTCAAAAAATATATTGGAGGATATATATGGTTGGATCACTACGTTCACTCATTGCGCTCAGTATTTTAAGTGCCACAAGCATTGGTTTTTCTTATTCCCAAGTTTCTTACGGACTCGAAGGCGAATCTTTTCACCCTGTATTTGCCAAAAATGGCATGGTTTCTACGCAAGACCCATTTGCAACTCAAGTGGGCTTAGATGTGTTAAAAAATGGTGGTAATGCCATTGATGCTGCTGTAGCTATAGGCTATGCTTTAGCTGTCACACATCCTCAAGCAGGCAACATCGGCGGTGGCGGATTTATGCTCATTCACTTTGCTGATGGCACAAATACAGCAATTGATTTTAGAGAGGTTGCACCCAATAATGCATCTCGAAATATGTACTTAGATCAAGAAGGCAATGTTATTCCTAATGAATCTTTAAGCACCCTAAATGCTTCTGGTGTTCCGGGTACTGTCGCTGGATTATCCTATGCACTTGAAAAATATGGCACTCAAAAAAGTGCTGATGTTCTAAATCCTGCCATTAAATTAGCAGAACAAGGATTTCCAATTAGCTTAAATCTTAGCCAAGTTTTACAAAATTATGGAATAGATGCTTTAGGCCCTCATACCACTAGCAAAATCATCTTCTTTGATCAAAATGGTGAAATATTAAAAGAAGGAGATACTTTAGTTCAAAAAGATTTAGCAGAAACATTAAAACGTATTCGTGATAATGGCGCTGATGATTTTTATAACGGTGAAACTGCACAAAAAATTGCAGCGCACATGGCTAAGGGTGGATTAATAACTTTAGATGATTTGAAAGAATATAAAGTTGTTGAGCGAAAACCTGTCGCGGGAACATATAAAGATTATGAAATTATTTCTATGCCACCCCCTTCTTCTGGTGGCATTCATATTGTGCAAATATTAAATATTTTAGAAAATTTTGACCTTAAAGCCAGTGGACCAAATAGTGCTCAAACTTATCATTTAATGAGTGAAGCAATGAAACGTGCTTATGCAGATCGTACCGAATATTTGGGTGATCCTGATTTTAATAAAGTTCCTGTGAATGAACTCATTAGCAAAGAATATGCTAAACACATTGCACAAAGCATTGATCCAAAGAAAGCAACTCCATCATCAGAAATAAAACATGGAGATTTATCGCCCTATGAATCGACACAAACAACACACTATTCAGTTGTAGATCAATATGGCAATGCAGTTGCTGTCACTTATACACTCAATACTAATTTTGGTTCAGGTATTGTGGCTGATGGTACAGGTATTTTATTGAATAACCAAATGGATGACTTCTCTAGTAAACCTGGCGTGCCAAATGTGTATGGTTTAATCGGTGGTGAAAGCAATGCAATTGAAGCTAAAAAACGCCCATTGTCTTCAATGTCACCAACGATTGTTTCAAAAGATGGTGAAGTATTTGTTGTTACAGGAAGTCCTGGCGGTAGCCGAATTATTACGACTGTTTTGCAAATCCTATTGAATACAATGGAGTACGAGATGAATATTGCTGAAGCGAGTGCAGCACCACGTATTCATCACCAATGGTTGCCTGATTACATCCGCGTTGAAAAAGGTGTTAGTATCGACACCATCAATCGCCTCAAAGAAATGGGACACGATGTAAAAGTAGAACCAGTCATGGGTAGTACTCAGAGCATTATGCGTACAAAAGATGGATTATTTGGTTCGACTGACCCTAGAACAACAGGTGAAAGTGCTGGTTATTAATTCGTAATAAAATACACATATAAAAAGCCCTTAAATTCAAGGGCTTTTTCTTTAGTATTTCTCAACCACCCACATAAACCCTTGAATATCTAGCATATCTTTTGGCTTAGCGCCCAATTCTATTAAGTTTTTATAAATATAATTAGATAACTTCAAAGCACGCTGATAAGTATTGAGATTTAGCTCAGGTTCATACTGCAAATCAAACTCACATATTTTTGCAATGTGCTGAGTAATGGTTGGCTTAATGAAAGTATGTTTTTTAGGGAAGAAAATAAATAGGAAATAGGTTAATATTGGCCATTTGGCAGATTTCATCTCCTCTAGCACTTCACAGAAATCAACGAAATTTTGATCAAATGCTTCTTCATCTCCATATAGCAGCGCATATAAAGCATCTGATAGTTCCACCTGAAAATGCTTGTTTTCCAACTGATCTGTAAACTCCATCTTTTCAAATGGTGAAATCATGCTGAATATATCTTTTTGTATAGTTTTTTTAATGATTTGTGCAATTTCAGCATACTTTGATTCTTCTAGTAATTTGGCGAAAATCTCTTGGCTTAATTGCTTATTGGCATATTTAGAGATTTTTTCTTTCTCAACAACCTCTTTATCTCTAAAATCTTTATCTTGGAATCCTTCAGGAAATTTCAGCAGAAAATTGTGAAGCAAAAGCGCCAATCCAGACAACTTAGAACTCTCTTTAAAAGCATCGAGCAATGAGTGTTTGCCTTCTTCACCCGTTACTTTTGTCGGTAAAATAAACTTTGTTGAGATAATTTTTTCACCAATATTTTCAAAGAAAATTCTAACTTTATCATCATGCTGATTTTCTAAAACCACTCCAAGTCCCCATACTTCTTGCTTTGGGTGTTTAACCTTATCACCTTTTTTATACATAATTTTATTATCCTATTTTTATAATCATTATTATAAATTTGAAGTTATCATTTATTTAATTAAAAGGATAGATTATTAATAATTTTTCTATAAATTAAGTTTGTCATCCTCTTTTAAATCAAGCAGAATAAGTTCGCACTCAGCCATTATTGAGCTTGGGGTACAGGTAATTAACATAAATTCAAAGGATAAATATAATTATGTCAGTATGGCACGAAGGATACGTTGTAGAGGAAAATTACACGCAAGGCTACTACCCTACTTTAAGTCCCACGCTTCAAAAATTTTTTACAATATTAAGTGGCTATCATCCTTTACAAACCGAACATGAAACACATATGGAATTAGGCATCGGTTTCGGGATCAGCATTAATATTCATGCTGCAACCCACGAAGCTACATTCATTGGCAATGATTTTAATCCTTCACAAATACAATCCGCTCAAATCTTAGCGGACGCTTCAAAAGCCGACCTCACTTTATATGAAAAAAGTTTTGAAGAGATGGCAAAGAGAGATGATTTACCACAGTGTAACAGCATCAGTTTGCATGGCATTTGGAGTTGGATCAGTGATGAAAACCGTGATCATATTATGACTATTATTAAAAAGTGCTTAAAACCAGGGGGAATCGTTTATAACAGCTACAATGTAATCTCTGGACACAATGCATTTCTTCCTTGGCGCGTTTTACTGTATGAAAACTATCAAAAACAAAATGGCACTCCCAGTCAAAGAGCTAAATTATCGATAGAGTTCATAGAGTCGATCTTTCAAAAAGATGAAAATATCTTAAAAAACAATCCAAGACTACAAGCTGAATGGCTGTCTATAGAAAAACATCATAAAATTGGCAATTACTCTTATTTGCTTCATGAATATTTCAATTCAGATTGGCATAATTTCACATTGATAGATGTAGCCAAAGAGTTGTCGCAAGCCAAATTAAACTTTATTGGCTCAGCTTCGCAAAATCATCTTTTGAATCCAATTGTGGCATCTAAAACACTCCAAGACTTGCTTCAACAAGAATCAACCTTAGTTGGCAAAGAACAACTACAAGACAATCTAACCTACAACGCATTTAGACAAGATTTCTTTATCAAAGGTGGCTTAAAATTATCTACGCATGAACAGCAGGAATATTTAGATTCGCAAAAAATTATCGCTTTAAAATCATTGAATGATGTCAAAGAAGTGCTTGGCATAAAACTCAATAGCGACATTTTAGAGCCTCTAGTGAATCATTTTAAAAAAGATGATTATTCAGCCAAAAGTATTGCCGAGCTCTTTGCAGTTGTCGACCAGAAAAAATACTCTTATTTGAATGTATTACAAACTATTACATTGATGGTCAAAGCGGGATTAGTCAGCCCTTCTGCTGATAAAATTAGCCAACTTTCGGTAGAAAGATCTAAGAAATTAAATCTAAAAATATTAAATAATGAAACGATTGCAATTAATGGTTGTTTTATTGCTAGCCCAACAACAGGCTTAGGTGTCGTTACTTCAGGTGTTTCATCAATTATGCTGAGAATATTATTGAGTAATAATGATATATCGAATGATGATTTAATAGATAAAGTGATCGAGTATCTACAAGAAAACAATCTATCTTTAAATGATGAGAATAAAGAAAAAATAAAATCTAAAAAAGCACAAAAAGATTTTATTACGAAAAATTCAATCCCTGAAATCTCGGTATGGAAGGCTTTAAAAATTATTTAATTCAAGGCTAATTTAAGTTTGGCACTCTATTTTAGAGTGCCATTTTTATCAAAAAACTATTTATTTAATCTGCTCAACAAACCAAGTTTGTAACTCTGACAATGATTCTTTAACATCAGAATACTCATCTTTTAATCGTTCAAACAATTGATTAATTTCACCTTGCTCGTATCGAAGATTAATGAGCCCTGCCTCTAATGCTTCTAAAGATGCTAAATAGAGACTATCGCTGTAGATTTTAGCCTCAACAATAACGCCATCCTTCACCACTAACTGAACCTCTACGCCCCCCCAAGTAAATCTTTCATCGAAATGATGATTAAACTCTAGCGCTTTACCATAATTCCAATCCCAACTTGATTGCTCAGCATACTTTTCAGCAAATCCTTCAATGTTAGGTAAATTACTTTCTGAGATATATTCAGGTTCAACTACCTCACCATAATGCTCATAAAACTCTTTTTTAATCGCTCTACCAATAATGTCATGAGTAATGCCCGGTAATAATTCGCTTAAATTAGCAACTCGAGAACGAACTGAAGTGATGCCTTTTGCCTGTAATTTCTTTGGATCAGGATTTAAGTAATTTGCCAAACGAGAGAAATCAACATTCAACAATAAAGTGCCGTGATGAAATCCTCTATCTGCCTTTTCACGATAAGCAGAACCTGATACTTTACGAATTTCACCGTCTTGATGAATCACCAAGTCATTTCTGCCCGACGCTTCAACTTCTAATCCTAATTTTTTTAACGCTTCAATAATAATTTGAGTGGATGTTTCTTTATTGTATTCAGGCTTACCTGTCATAAATGTAAAATTTGTATTCCCCAAATCATGAAAAACTGCACCGCCACCGCTATTTCTACGAGCTAATTTCACATTATCTTCATTCATTTTGCGCGTATTACATTCTTTCCATGGATTTTGAGCGCGCCCGATAACAACAGTATTATCATTTCTCCATAAAAATAGAACTTTTTGATTAGGGTCCATAGAACTAAAAATTGCCTCCTCTACTGCCAAGTTGAACCAAGGATCAACACTTTCTGAGACCAACACGCGCACTTTTTTCATTCCGCTACCTTATCGTTTAATTAATGGGCTTTAAAATATGATAATAGATCATTTTCTTTGTTAGTATATTAAACATTTATCGTAATCATTCAAGATACAAAGGAATTATATGAAAGCTGAAGTTTGGTCTGATTTTGCTTGTCCATTTTGCTACATCGGCGTACACAATTTTTATCTAGCCATGGATACTTTTAATGATGAATTTAAAAAGTCAGAAGAGTTGATTTTTAAATCTTACGAACTCTCACCAGAAGCACCTTTCTCTAATGATCGCTCTTACTATGAAGTATTGGCAGAAAAATATGATGTGCCATTAGATAGAGCCAAATCTATGACAGATAACGCAACCAAAATTGCGAAAGAAGCTGGCTTAAATATTGATTTCGATAAAGTAATCGCAGTTACAACATCCATTGCACATCGCTTAGTGGCTTGGGTACAAGTGAATCAACCTGATAAAACACGTGAATTAGCATTGCGTATTTTTAAAGCTCACTTTGAAGAAGGCTTAAACATCGCTGATGATCAAGTATTAACATCATTCTTAACAGAGTTAAACATCACAGGCATTAACATTGTTGATCTATTGATGGATACAAGCATTAGCCAAGCATTAACAGTAGATAAAGTTGAAGCAACATCTTTTGAAATTAAAAGCGTGCCATTTTTCGTTTTTAATCGTCAAGATGCAATCGCTGGTGCACAAACACCTGTTAACTTTTATCAAGTGATTAAACAAATTGATCAA
>CANRJJ010000089.1 GCA_947630895.1 uncultured Wohlfahrtiimonas sp.
ATTATCAGAGCAGTTAACGAATTATTAAGTTGGAATAAATTAGCACATGAAACGTTTGAATATTGGTATTTTAGGGTTTGGAACAGTTGCAACAGGTGTTGCTGATTTAATCAAAAAGAATTTCGAAGAAATTAGTCGTCGTACGGGTTGTGAATTTGTCATCAATAAAGTTTTTGTTCGTTCTCTAGATCGTGCAAATCCTGATAATCTTCCACTCACAACAGATGTTAATGAAATATTAATGAATCCTGACATCGATGTAGTCGTGGAATTGATGGGCGGCATTGAACCAAGCTTAACTTATATTCAAACAGCATTAGAACAAGATAAACATGTGATTACTGCAAACAAAGCATTAATCGCTACTCATGGTAATGAGCTATTCAAAATAGCTTCTGAGAAAGGTTTGATGTTGATGTTCGAAGCTTCTGTCGCTGGTGGTATTCCTATCATCAAAAGCTTACGTGAAAGCTTAATTGGCAATAAAATTGAAGCCTTGGCTGGCATCATTAATGGCACTGGCAACTACATCTTGACCGAAATGAAAGAAAAAGGTCGCAGCTTTGCTGATGCATTGAAAGATGCACAAGCATTAGGTTATGCAGAAGCTGATCCTACTTTTGACGTTGAAGGCATTGATGCAGCGCATAAGTTAACAATTTTAGCTTCTATTGCTTTTGGCATCCCATTACAATTCGACAAAGTATTTATCGAAGGAATTTCATCATTAGAATCTGAAGATATCCAATATGCTGACCAATTGGGTTATACAATTAAGCACTTAGGCATCGCAAAAAATTTAGATGAAGGCATTGAAATTCGCGTTCATCCCACATTAATCTCTAAAAAAGAATTGCTCTCTAATGTAAATGGCGTAATGAATGCTGTTTTAGTGAGAGGCAATGCTGTTGGTCCTGTACTTAGCTATGGTGCGGGTGCAGGTGGTAATCCAACAGCTTCTTCTGTCTTATCAGACTTGGCTGATATTTCTAGAATGATCGATGCAAATAAAGAGCGTTACGTTCCTTATTTAGCATTCCAAAACCAAGCGCTATCCAATGCGCCAATCCTGCCACAAGCAGAGATTTATACTGCTTATTATCTAAGAATAAAAGCAGTGGACCAACCTGGTGTGCTTTCTGATATTACCAATATCTTAGCTCATCATGATATTAGCATCGAGTTGATGATCCAGACAAAATCTGTTGATGACAACCTAGCTAATATCATAATGACCACTCATGAAACAAAAGAAAAATCGATTCTTGATTCAATTAGTCAAATAGAAGCCCTCACAAAGGTAACTGGTAAAACAACATTGTTAAGAATTGAGTCTTTTGATTCATAGAGAATTTTATTAAAACGATACAATATGCAAAGCAGAGGTTAATCGTGAAATCTTCAGGTGCAGAAATCATAATCAAGTCCCTCATTGAGGAGAATGTAGAATACATCTTTGGCTATCCAGGCGGAGCTGTTCTTCCTTTATACGACACTATCTATCTACAAGATGAGATAAAACATGTCCTCGTTCGTCATGAACAAGCTGCAGCTCATGCTGCTGATGGATATGCGCGTGTCACTGGAAAGCCAGGCGTTGTACTACTAACCTCAGGACCTGGTTTAACAAATGCCGTCACGGGTATAGCAACAGCTTATATGGATTCAATTCCTATGGTTGTTTTTTCAGGACAAGTTGCAACAAGCTTAATCGGAAATGATGCCTTCCAAGAAGTGGATACTATTGGTATTACACGTCCTTGCGTAAAGCACAACTTCCTTGTAAAAGATGTTGAAGACCTTGCGTATACAATTAAAAAAGCATTTCACATTGCAACAACTGGCCGCCCTGGCCCTGTTGTTATTGACGTGCCAAAAGATGTACAAGTTGCATTAACGAAGTTTAACTACCCTAAAAAAATAGCACTTCGTTCATACAATCCAATCGTTAAAGGCCACTCAGGCCAAATTCGCAAAGCATACAACTTATTCATGGGTGCAAAACGCCCAATGGTCTACACCGGCGGTGGTGTAATTCTAGGTGATGCTTGTGATGAATTAACAGAATTAGTTAAATCTCTAAACGTACCAATCACAAATACGCTAATGGGCTTAGGTGCATATCCTGCATCTGATAAGCAATTCGTAGGCATGCTAGGAATGCACGGCACTTACGAAGCTAATATGGCAATGCATGAGTGTGATGTATTATTTGCAATCGGGGCGCGTTTTGATGACCGAATTACAGGTGTATTAGAACAATTCTGCCCTCATGCAAAAATCATCCATGTTGATGTAGATCCTTCATCCATTGGTAAAAACGTTGCAGCAGATATTCCATTGGTTGGGCAAGTTAAACCAATTCTGCAAGAGTTCTTACAATTGGTTAAAGAAGGCGAAAAACAAATTAATCCAGATTCATTGGCGAAATGGTGGAACATCATTGAAGATTGGCGCAAAATGGATTCACTCGGCTACATCAATACTCCAGCTATTATTCAGCCAGAATTTGTAGTGGAAACTTTATACAAAGTGACAAAAGGCCAAGCAATTGTGACATCAGATGTTGGCCAACATCAAATGTGGGCAGCACAATATTACAAATTTGATAACCCAAGACAGTGGATCAACTCTGGTGGTTTAGGCACCATGGGATTTGGATTACCTGCTGCAATGGGTGCAAAATTAGGTGCGCCTGATAAAGATGTTGCATGTATCACAGGTGATGGAAGTATCCAAATGATGCTTCAAGAACTTTCAACAATGTTGCAATATTCAACACCTGTGAAAATTTTAAACTTAAACAATGGTTATCTTGGAATGGTGCGTCAATGGCAAGAGTTTTTCTTCAAAAAACGCTATTGCATGAGCTATTTTGAATCATTGCCAGATTTTATTGGTTTAGCCAAAGCCTACGGGCATGACGGGATTCAAATCAGAGATCCAAAAGATCTAGAACCCGCACTTATCGAAGCCTTTAAGCAAAAAGATAAGACTTTATTCTTAGACATCATTATTGATCCTGATGCTAATGTGTTCCCAATGATTCCTGCAGGTAAAGGTCATCACGAGATGATTTTACGCGGTAGAGATAAAATGGAAAATACATCTGTTGGCGGTCTTAGCCAAGTATAAGGAGAATATAATGAGTACTCATCAACAACCTATTCGTCACATCATCTCCATTTTAATGGAGAATGAGGCTGGTGCTTTATCTCGTGTTGTTAACTTATTCTCAGCACGTGGCTATAACATCGAAAGCTTATCAGTGGCACCTACCGAAGACAGTTCAATCTCTCGCTTAACTTTAGTAACTTTTGCTAATGCCGCAGTGATTGAACAAATAGTTAAACAACTCAATAAATTAATTGATGTTATAAAGTTAGTAGATCTAACAGATGGTTCGCACATTGAGCGCGAAATTATGTTAATTAAAGTAAAAGCTGAGTCAGAAGCATCTCGTGCAGAGCTATACCGTCTGAATGATATGTTCAGAGGTCGTCTCCTAGATGTCACAGAGCAAAGCTATACAATTGAAATGACAGGAACATCTGACAAAATCAATGCATTCGTAACGGCAGTAGAGCCTTTAGGAATCATCGAAATTGTGCGCTCTGGTGCTCTTGGATTAGTACGTGGTGCAAAAGGCTTGACAATACATTAATCAATCGATTATTACTAACTCAACATTTAAACAAATTTAATCAAAAGTTTTAAGGAAATTAATATGAATATTTTTTATGACAAAGATGCAGATTTATCATTACTTAAGAATAAAACAGTTGCAATTATCGGCTACGGCTCACAAGGTCATGCTCATGCACAAAACTTAAAAGATTCTGGCGTTAATGTAATCGTTGGCCTACGTAAAAATGGCGCATCTTGGTCTAAAGCAGTAAACGCTGGTCATCAAGTATTTGAAGTTGCAGAAGCAACTAAACAAGCTGACGTTGTAATGATTTTATTACCAGATGAAAATCAACCAGAAGTTTACTCAAATGAAATTGAACCAAACATCAAAAATGGTGCAACATTAGCATTTGCTCATGGTTTCAACGTTCATTACAACCAAATCATTCCACGTAAAGATTTAGACGTAGTAATGGTTGCACCAAAAGGTCCTGGTCACACAGTACGCTCTGAATATGTAAAAGGTGGCGGTGTTCCAACTTTAATCGCTGTTTACCAAGATGTTTCAGGTAAAGCACGTGATATCGCTTTGGCATATGCTTCAGCAAATGGTGGTGGTCGCGCTGGTGTTATCGAAACAGATTTCCGCGAAGAAACAGAAACTGACTTATTCGGTGAGCAAGCTGTTCTTTGTGGTGGTGCAGTAGAATTAGTAAAAGCTGGCTTTGAAGTATTAACAGAAGCTGGTTATGCACCAGAAATGGCTTACTTCGAATGTTTACATGAGTTAAAATTGATCGTTGACTTAATGTACGAAGGCGGTATTGCTAACATGAACTACTCTATTTCGAATAATGCGGAATATGGTGAATACGTTACAGGTCATGAAGTAATCACTGCTGAATCAAAAGAAGCAATGCGTAATGCGTTAAAACGCATCCAAACAGGTGAATACGCTAAGATGTTCATCTTAGAAGGTAAAACAAACTATCCTTCTATGACTGCGCGTCGTCGTATTACAGCTGAACATCCGATCGAAAAAACAGGTGCTAAGTTGCGTTCTATGATGCCATGGATCACACAAAACCGTTTAGTTGATCAGTCTAAAAACTAAGATTTAAAGAATCAAAAGAAGACTGGTAACAGTCTTCTTTTTTTGAAGTTAATAAAGGAAAAAATTATGTCTAATATTTGGACACCTGATAGCTGGAGAAAATTTCCAGCAGCTCAAATGCCTAATTACCCTGATGCTGCAAAACTAAGAGAAGTTGAAGATCGCTTGCATCAAGCGCCACCATTAGTTTTTGCAGGGGAAGCTCGAACGTTAAAACAATCATTAGCAGAAGCTGCTTATGGTCGCGCTTTCTTATTGCAAGGTGGTGACTGTGCTGAAAGCTTCTCAGAGTTCAACGCGACAAATATTCGAGATAGTTTTCGTGTTTTATTACAAATGGCTGTTGTTTTAACTTTTGCCGCAAGTAGCCCTGTAATAAAAATTGGCCGTATGGCTGGTCAATTTGCAAAACCTCGCTCAGAAGATCTAGAAACAATCAACGGCGTAACTTTACCTAGTTATCGTGGCGACATTGTGAATGGTATCGAATTTACAAGCGAAGCTCGCATTCCTGATCCTGAGCGTTTATGGAAAGCTTATGGCCAATCAGGTTTAACATTGAACTTAATTCGTGCATTTGCATCAGGTGGTTATGCTGATTTACACCGCGTACAAGGTTGGACAATGGACTTCTTAGATTCATCTCCACAAGGTGCTCGCTATGCTGACTTAGCAAATCGTATTCAAGATGCATTAAACTTCATGACAGCTTGTGGTATTCGCCCTGATGCAGTTCGTGCTTTAAAAGAAGTAGACTTCTATACCTCTCATGAAATGTTGCTACTCGGTTACGAAGAAGCGATGACTCGTGTCGACTCAACGACTGGTGACTGGTATGATACTTCTGCTCACTTTATTTGGATTGGTGAAAGAACACGCCAGTTAGATGGTGCTCATGTTGAATTTGCACGCGGTATCTCTAACCCAATTGGTGTAAAAGTTAGTCAAAAAATGACAGGTGATGAACTCATCCGTTTAATTGATACCTTAAACCCTGAAAATGAAGCTGGTCGCTTAACGCTCATTACGCGTATGGGTGATACAAACTTACTAGAATACCTACCTCCTTTACTGCGTCGTGTTAAAGAAGAAGGTCGTCATGTTGTATGGATTTGTGATGCAATGCATGGCAATACGATCAAAACAGAAAATGGCTATAAAACACGTCCATTTGATCGTATCTTAGCTGAAGTTACTGCATTCTTTGACGCTCACAATGCGGAAAAAACTCATGCAGGTGGCGTGCATTTTGAAATGACTGGTAAAGATGTTACTGAATGTACTGGTGGTGCACAAAATATCACAGATGAAGATTTATCAAGTCGTTACCATACCCATTGTGATCCTCGCTTAAATGCAGCACAAAGTTTAGAGCTTGCTTTCTTAACAGCAGAAAAACTCAACGAACATAAAAAAGTAATGGCTGAATACTCTTCAAAATAAACCTACTTTTTTATCTTTTTAGTTTTTGAATGGGCATGTTAGAATATGCCCATTTCTTTGACTCTAGGAGCCGAGTTTTGAAT
>CANRJJ010000090.1 GCA_947630895.1 uncultured Wohlfahrtiimonas sp.
GCAAACCTATTATGCGTTACGCATCTCGTTAGACTATGACTTTTTCATCTTGCTACAAAAAAACTCTACCAATAATGAAACATTGGTAGAGTTTGATAATGCTTTGAGAAAATGCCAACTCATAAAGAATAATGAAACAAGAACTTTAGATCATAGAATTTTGGGTACGCTTAAATTAATTAAAAATCAGTTAATTTATTTAGCTCTACAATCCACATTCTTTCTTATCTCATTATCTTTGTTGCTATTTATCTAGTCTAAATCAGAAGGTGAAAACGACCATGGTAAAAGCTCACCCACGGTCGTTTCTAAAACATCACCTTTAAGATTCGTTAAAATCACTGGCATATCTTTTGCACAGAACTCACTGATCACTTGTCTGCAAGCACCACACGGAGCAATTGGCCCATCAGTATCACCAATCACAGTGAGCGATTTAAACTTTTTCTTGCCTTCTGAAACTGCTTTAAAAATAGCCGTTCGTTCTGCGCAATTTGTTAAGCCATATGATGCATTTTCAATATTACAGCCTAAAATTTCCTCGCCATCTTCAGTGATCAAAACAGCGCCCACTTTAAATTTTGAGTAAGGCACATAAGCGCGTTGCATCGCTTCTTTGGCTAATAAAGTTAATTTTTGAATATCCATTTTATATCGCCTTTTCTAAAGAATTGAATTCATCATTTTTATTTTTAAATACAAAGAAGAAAATGATCGCCAATACCAATGCATAACCTGCAAAAATAAACCAAATGCTTGGCCAATCTCGGCTTGTTACTTGATTGATCAATTCGCCTTTGCTATTCATAACTTGTGAATACGTACTGTATTTATCAACAACGATCCCTGCCGCATAAGAACCTAAGAATCCTCCAACGCCATTTGTTAATGTCATAAAAAGGCCTTGCGCACTGTTACGGATATGTGAATCCGTCATTTTCTCAATATAAATCGAGCCAGAGATATTAAAGAAGTCGAATGCACAGCCATAAACAATCATCGATAAAATAATGAAAATTGTACCCGTGACAGATGGATCACCCAAACCAAAGAATCCGAAACGTAAGAACCAAGCGAGCATACTGATTAAAATAATGTACTTAATCCCGAAACGTTTAAAGAAGAATGGAACGAGCAAAATAAAGAACACTTCCGACATTTGCGAAATTGAAATAATAATGGTGGATTGCTTCACCATAAAACTATTTTGATACAGTTCACTGTCTGCGAATGATTGTAAGAATGGGCTTGCCCATGCATTACTGATCTGTAAAACGCCACCGATCAATGTTGTAAAGATAAAGAACATTGCGAGACGATGATTTTTCAATAATACAAATGCATTCAAACCTAAACGCTCAAGCAAACTTGTTTCACCATCAATTTTCTTAATAATTTCGATTTTAGGAATGATCAAGTAAACAATCGCCACTAAAACAAAAGATGAGATCGATGCAATATAAAACTGACCTTTACTCGTACTTAATTCCAATAATGAAATCATCCACATTGCTGCAATAAAGCCAATCGTTCCCCAAATACGAATCGGTGGGAATGTGTTTACAGCATCCAGCTCTTCTTTTTCAAAACAGGCGAAGCAGATTGAATAAGAGAGTGAAATGGTGGGCATATATGCAAATAAGTTCACGAGCATAATCGCATAGAAAATCGCATAATTGTCCGTCAATGTGACTAAAAATAGTGAAATACCACCCACAGCATGACAAAGAATATAGAGATAATTTGCAGGAATCCATTTATCGGAAATAATCCCCATGATGCTTGGTGCAAAAATAGAAGCCAGCCCCATCGCAGCATAAACACTACCGATTTGTAGTCCTGTAAAACCGAGCGTTGCCCCCATATAAGAACCCGCTGTAATTAGCCAAGATCCCCAAACAAAAAACTGAAGAAATTGTAATATTTTTAATTTTAGACTTATGCTCATAACGTGTCCTTATTGGTTAAGTAATACAGACTCTAAAGCAACCGTGATCATTTCATTAAAGCTAGTTTGTCTTAGCAATGAATCCAAAGATTCACCCGTGCGGATATGATCAGATACCGTACAAATTGTTAATGCTTTCGCGCCATATTCAGCAGCCACACCATAAATGCCCGCTGCTTCCATCTCTACGCCTAAAATATTGTACTTTTCCATAATGTCGAACATATCAGGCTCTACAGAATAGAAAAGATCCGCAGAAAATAAGTTTCCGACTTTCACAGGCACATTTTGTGCTTTTGCAGCATTCACTGCATTTAGTACTAAGCCAAAATCAGCGATCGCCGCGAAATCATGATCTTTAAAACGCATTCTATTCACTTTGGAATCTGTACAAGCGCCCATGCCAATCACAACATCACGCACTTTTACATCTGTGCTAATTGCACCGCATGAGCCCACGCGAATAATATTTTTCACATCATAAAATTTAATTAATTCTGTTGCGTAAATTGAACAAGATGGAATCCCCATACCATGTCCCATCACAGAAACTCTTTGCCCTTTATAAAAACCTGTATAGCCAAGCATTGCGCGTACATTTGTAACTTCTTCAAAATTTTCCAAGAAATTTTCAGCAATATATTTTGCACGTAAAGGATCGCCAGGCATTAAAACTGTTTCTGCGAATGCTCCATCTTTTGCATTAATGTGTGGTGTAGTCATGTTTTATCTCCTAACTATTAAATAATTTTTATTCAGTAATAATTGTATAAATCAATTGTGGCTTTTCTGCTTTATCGCTGATTGTGATGTTGTCATAAAGTCTTTGCTTGATGGCATCTAAGCTTTCTGTGTTGGCATGAATAGTTAATAATGATTCGCCCTCTTTCACAGCATCACCAACTTTTTTATGCAGCACTAAGCCAACTGAAGGATCAATCACATCGTCTTTCATAGAGCGACCTGCACCCAGTAACATTGCAGCCACACCCACTTCATCTGCCACAATTTCAGAAACATAGCCTGATTTTTTAGCAGGCAATTCGACCTTGAACTTAGCCTCAGGCAATTTTTCAGGATGATCCACAACAGAATCATCACCACCTTGATTTCGAAGCATTACTTTAAATTTTTCTGATGCTTTGCCATTTTTCATCACTTCTTCGAGCAATACTCGCGCTTCTTCTAATGTTTTAGCTTTATTAGCCAATACCACCATTTGACTACCTAAAACCAATACTAATTCATGCAAATCTTCAGGACCTTCGCCTTTCAAAGTATCAATCGCCTCTTTAACCTCTAAAGCATTCCCGATTGCATTACCCAATGGCTGCGACATATCTGAAATAATAGCCATTGTTCTACGATTCACCTTATTACCGATTTTCACCATTGCATGTGCTAATTCTTCTGCATCTTCTATATTTTTCATAAAAGCACCTGCACCTGTTTTTACATCCAACACAATCGCATCACTGCCTGCCGCGATTTTTTTACTCATCACAGAGCTTGCAATTAAAGGAATAGAATTGACTGTACCTGTCACATCTCGCAGTGCATATATCTTTTTATCTGCTGGCGTTAAATTACCTGTTTGCCCAATCACTGCGACTTTATCTGTATTCACTAAGCGGATAAAATCTTCTTTATCAATCTCTGTTTTAAAACCTGCAATGGCTTCTAATTTATCTGTTGTTCCACCCGTATGGCCAAGTCCACGACCTGACATTTTAGCCACAGGAATGTCTAAAGCTGCCACCAATGGTGCTAAAACCAAGGTAGTCGTATCACCCACACCACCTGTAGAATGTTTATCAACTTTCACACCTTCAATCGCAGATAAATCTAACGTATCGCCAGAGTTTACAATCGCCATGGTTAAATCAGCACGTTCTTGATCATTCATATCCTGAAAATAGATCGCCATCGCCAATGCGCTCATTTGATAATCAGGAATATCACCTTTGGTATAACCTTCAATGACAAAATCTATCTCTTCTTTTGTTAAAACATGCCCATCTCTTTTCTTGGAAATTATATCGACCATTCTCATAGTATTAACCCTTTTATAATTAGAAATAGTTGTAATGTGACTTATTTGCTTTGTAGATCTATTTGATAAACTCCGTAACCAATTTCATCAGTTCCTATTTTTTTAATCGGATACTGAGCATTATTTTTAATGTACTCTTCTGCTTTTTCTGTAGGCGATGTTTCAAATCTTATATCAAGTGGAACATCTGACTTAATCGGTAATAACGACCAATTTTGATCAACTTCAACCGTTACAGCATCACTCTTATCAGTATCTTCCACAATTCCACGCAACATTATCTCTCTCACAGGATCAGGCGAATTCCCCACCAAATGATCCTCTCCTGTACCTGGGAAAATACCTGTTAAAGCTCGATAATTATTAGTGGCAACAATGAATAATTGATCATCTGTCACTGGTTTATTGTCATAAGTTAAATTTTGAATTCTTTCGCTTTGATCATTGATCAATTGGCAATTAGGTGAGTAACGCGCTGGCACCGTCACATCAATTTGATAGCTCAAGCCACCATCAATAATGTCATAGTTATATAATCTAAAATTATCCCAATTAATCAAATATTGTGGTTCTTTATTAGTAATATCGATTTGATTATATAATCCTGTGCTGCACTCTAGCCACTCTTTCAGCTCTTTGCCTGTTACTTTTACCGCTGCCAAAGTATTTTCATACAAATATAAATCTGCAATGCTTGTGACGGTTAATTCGCCTTTTGGAATCTCTATATAAGCCGTTGGATCATTTTTTCTACCGCCTGCTTTAAATGGTGCAACTGCTGATAAAACGGGTATTTCCGCCAAATCAGGATCACCTTGAACATGATATTCAATATATTTTTTCTGATAATCATTCACGATTTGAATGGTAGGATCATCTTGCACCAATGCCAACACACTGTATAAATCGCTATTGGTTTTGCCCACTACTTTGCTCATGTACTCTTGCGTAGCGGTTAGATCATCTTTCAATAGTTCATTCAGATGATTATCCGATTGTACTAATGCTTTATTCTGCGCACTGTCAAAAATCGGTAATAACTTTGCTGATGATTCAATCACTTTCCATGTTGAATTTTTCTTTTCTACAGCCAAATCAATGATACCTAAATGGCTGCCCCACATGCCAGGCATCACCGCTGGCACACCATTGATTAAACCTTTTTCAACATTTATACCTTTAATCTTTTCAAAGTCTTTGCCGGGAAATAAGCCATGCGCATGACCAAATAAAATCGCATCCACATCTTTCACTTCACTCAAATAATAGACAGAGTTTTCAACCATCAATTTATAGGGATCTGTTGATAGCCCTGAGTGAGCAATCACAACCACTAAATCAGCACCTTCTTTTTTCATTTGTGGAATAAAATGATTAGCAGTTTCGACAATATCTTTGGAAATGACTTTGTCTTGTAGATGATTTTTATCCCACTCTAATATTTGTGGTGGCACAAAACCAATATAGCCAATATTAATATTCTCTTTTTTACCTTCTCTATCGACGACTTCCGTTGTAATGATTTGATAAGGTGTGAAATAAGGCTGATTTGTTTGTGCATCATAAATATTAGCATTCACATAAGGATATTTTGCTTTGCTCAATACTTCTTTCAAATAATCCAATCCGTAGTTAAATTCATGATTCCCCAAATTCCCAATCGTATATTCCATCGCATTCAAGGATTTAATCGCGGGATGAGTAACTTTAGTTTCTGAAACGACTTTAACTGCCCAATCTGCCATTGGGCTACCTTGAATTAAATCGCCGTTATCCACCAAAACTGTATTGATATTTTGATCTTTCATTTCGCGAATCAAGGATGCCGTTCTTACAAAACCAAATCGTTCAGTCGCTTCTTTTTTATAGAAATCATAATCTGTTAAATTCGAATGAATGTCCGATGTTTCTAAAATCTGAATATCTACAATGGATGCTTGCACAATGTTTATAGTAATAATCAATGCCAATCCAAAAGCGTATTTTTTCAACATAATATTCCTACAGTAAAGTTTGGAAATTAATCTATTTATTTGTTTGATATTAGTTATTCTTGTGATGCTTATGCTGCAAATTTATCACTCACAATATCATATTAATTTCTCTTTTTCATAACTGCATCGGCAATCTTTAAATTGCTTTAACAAAAATATTAACTAGAATAATTATTGTAAATA
>CANRJJ010000091.1 GCA_947630895.1 uncultured Wohlfahrtiimonas sp.
CGATCATGTAATGGACGTAATTTCATAGTTATACCCTCTAAATAATTTAACAATACGATTTCTATTCGCAAAGAAGCCATACCTCACAAAATTGAATCGCACTTAACTCTTTGCAGAGTACACTATGGAGTCTTTTTGAAATAATTCAAGCAACCAGAATTTTTTTTTAATAAAAAAAACTTATATAAAATGCCTGAATATAAAAATTGGCTTATTAATAGACATTGTAGTTATGAAAAAGAATGTATGATCCCGCCTAGTTTTTTACTTTTGATTAAAGCTGCTTTCATTTATGAATGATTTTTATTATTTATTAGAACAAATTAGCGTTGAAGTGCCTAAAACATACCTTCAATACTTAGACTTCTGGCCTTGCTTCGCAATTATATTTATTGCGATAATCTCTATACTCTTAATCAAATATATTTGTAAAAAACCAAACCAATATCTCAAACTTAAAAAAATTTCTATTGCTGTATTTGCCTTCATATTATTGGGTAATATCACTTTTCAAACCGCTGAATACTTATATAAAAAAAATAGCTTTGAAAAGTCTAAAATACGCTCTGATTACTTACGAAAAGTTACTATCTACTCTGTACTGAAAGACCGCCCTTATACACTTATAGAAAGTCACCCGATCAAAACGAATGATGAAAATGTTCTCTCTGAACTTAGCAGTCAATTTTTACTGAACAATGAGCACAGACGTAACTTCCATCTAGTAAGAAATATACTGCTTAATATCCAAAAGAATTCTAATGAGTATATTTCTTTCTTATTAAACCAATCTAAATTATGTACAAAAGATGCTATTAATGACTTATACCAATGCTTTTTTACATTCTATAACCCGATAGGCGCGGAGCTTTCCGTTAAAACATTGGTCTATACCAACCCAAAAGATTACCAAGATTATTTAATACGTGGCTTCAATAAAACTACATATAAGTAATACTTTTGACATATATCATTACCTAAAAGTTATAAAAATAATGTATCATGTCTTTTCGTCACAATATTACGAACAATTAAATCAATAAAATCATGTAGTTATAATATAGCTGGAGGAAGTGTGTTAACAATTATCGGTATATTAACAATCATTACAATTGTAGCCTTATTGATGACAGGAAAAACAAATCCTATTGTTGCAATGGCGATTGTTCCAATCATTGGAGCCTTAATCGCAGGATTTTCATTTGCTGAAATCTCTAGCTTCTTTGAAGCAGGTATTTTAAAAGTTACTAAAGTCGCAACCATGTTTTTGTTTGCCATTCTATTTTTCAGTATTTTAAAAGAACTTCGCACTTTCGATCCTATTATTAAAATAATGGTCAATGTTACTAAAGGTAACGTTATTGTTGTTGCAATTATTACTGCTCTTTTAGCAGCTGTTGTTCACTTAGATGGTTCAGGTGCTGCAACTTTCTTAATCTTAATTCCTGCTCTTTTGCCTTTGTATCGTCAATTAGGTATGAGTCCATATTTCATGTTATTACTCATGGCTGGTAGCATGGGCGTTATGAATATGGTGCCTTGGGGCGGTCCTTTAGGCAGAGCATCTGCTGTCACAGGCATTGAAGCATCAGTACTTTGGCAACATATTATTCCTGTACAAATATTAGGTGTTGCTGGGATGGTTGTTTTTGCAGCTATTATGGGTGTAAGAGAAAAGCGTAGAATTGCAGCTGCTTTATTAAAAGGTACAACACCATTTGATATGGATTATGCTGGTGATCATTTTGAAGATAAGCCTTTAGATGCAACTTTACCTAAGTTCTTTTGGTTCAATGTCTCTTTAATCATTATTGCAATTATTTGTTTGGCATTTGGTCTCTTTTCAGCACCTTATGTTTTCATGATTGCACTATCTTTATTACTATTAGTTAACTTTAAAACACCGAAAGATCAAATGGCAGTTATCAGTAAACATTCGCCACAAGCTCTTTCAATGGTGGCTATTATTTTTGCAGCAGGTGCATTTTTAGGTATTTTATCTGAATCTCAAATGCTCGCTTCTATCGCAAAAGATCTCATCAAAATTTTACCTGAAGCTTGGATTCCAAATGTGCATATAGCCGTTGGGATTTTAGGTGTGCCTTTAGATATTTTCACAAGTACAGATGCTTACTACTTTGCATTATTGCCAATCATTCAAGAAGTTGGTGCAACAGCTAATGTTCCAGCAGATGCTGTCGTTTATGCAATGGCAATTGGTAACAATGCAGGGACTTTTGTTAGTCCTTTCTCTCCTGCGACTTGGTTAGCAATGGGTTTGGCAGGCATTGATATGGGACGCCATTTGCGTTATTCATTTATGTGGATTTGGGCATTCAGCTTTTATTTATTAGCAATTGGCTACTTCCTACATTTATATAATTAAAATATTTCATCCCAATAATGCAAAAGGCTTACATAACGTAAGCCTTTTTATTTGCTATTTAATTTCTTGAATTTTCAAAAGTCTCAACGCATTTAAAACCACTAAAATGCTCGTGCCAACATCCGCTAATATCGCCATCCACATATAAGCATGACCTGTTACTGCTAGTGCTAAAAAGAAAACTTTGATGACAATAGAAAAGACAGCATTCTGCAGAATGATCGACATGGTTCTTTGTGAAATATTAAAAAAATTAGGTAATTTCATTAAATCATCATCCATAATTGCCACATCCGCTGTTTCAATCGCCGTATCGCTGCCAATTGAGCCCATCGCAAACCCAATATTAGCTTTTGCTAAAGCAGGTGCATCATTAATCCCATCACCAATCATGCCAATGTCACCATCATTCTTTTGAAACTCACTAATCAAAGACATTTTATCTTCAGGTAACAAATCGCCCTTCGCCTCATTAATTTGAATCTCTTGTGCAATTTGATCGACGGATTGTTGTCGATCTCCCGACAACATCATCAATTTCAATCCTTGCCCTTTTAGCAATTCAATTGCTCGCATACTTGTTGCTTTCACACTGTCTTCCAAGATAAAAAGTGCGAGAACACTATCTTGCTTAGCCAAAATTAATAATGAGTGAGCTCTATGATGATATTTTTCTAATGCTTGATTCAATTTGGTGAGATCAGCATCCAATGAAGAAATCAGTTTGATATTGCCCAAATAATATAGCTGCTCATCAATTTCACCTTTTGTACCCTGCCCTAACACCGCTGCAAACTTTTCTACACTATGTAATGGTAAATTTTGTGCTGTATAAAAATCCACAACTGCTTTCGAAATAGGATGATCAGATCGTGAGGCTAAACTATAAGCTATCTCAGAGATTGCTACATCATTCACAAAAATATGGCTTGCCACAACTTTTGGCTTACCTTCTGTAATCGTGCCTGTTTTATCAAATGCTAAACCTTTTAAATGACGCGCTTGCTCTAAATAAGTTCCGCCTTTAATTAAAATGCCTTGGCGAGCTGCTGCGGTTAGTCCACTCACAATGGCTACTGGTGTAGAGATTACTAATGCACATGGGCAAGCAATAATCAAAATCACTAATGCATTATAAATACTCTGCATCCACGCAAAGCCAAACATCGTAGACATCAAGGCAACTACAATTGCAAAGACAAAAACAATAGGCGTATAAATTGCAGAAAATCTATCGATGAACCGCTCTGTCTGAGATTGATTGCTCTGTGCTTGCTCGATCGTTTTCACAATTTTACGTAGCGTTGAGTTTTCTGCTGTCGTTGTTGTTTGAAACTCTATTTCTCCTTCTTGATTAATACTGCCAGCAAATACTTTATCGCCCACAGCTTTATCTATGGGTAAACTTTCGCCTGTAATCGGTGATTCATCCAAACTAGAATTCCCTTTAATGATCACGCCATCCAACGGAATTCTTTCACCCGGCATAATTTTAATCACAGATTTTTCCACAATGTTACCCACAGGCAATACGGTATATCCATCACCTTCTTTCACCATCGCCGTATCAGGTGCTAACGACAGTAAACTTTCTATCGCATTTCTTGCCTTATTCATTGATCTCGCTTCAAGTATTTCAGAAATGGTAAATAGCACCATAACCATTGCAGCTTCTGGCAATTCACCAATTAAGATTGCACCTGTCACCGCAACACTCATCAAGGCATTAATATTTAATTTTTTATTTTTAAGCGCAATCCAGCCTTTCACATAAGTTTCATGACCACATAAAACTATCGCGCAAATGGCTAACAAATCAATAAACCAGTTATAATCGCCCATTAAGCTAGCGATTTCAGCGATCAGAGCAAACACACCTGACAAACCCAAAGTGATATATTTTCGTGTGGAATTTTTGTGCTGAGTTATTTGTTCACCCAAAGGTACAGCATTCATCCCCAATGATTTAATTGTCGAAATTAGTTTTTCTAGTTCGCACTTATACACAACATGCAATTGCCTTTGGATTAAGTTAAATTGCATTTCCTTAATTTCGGGCATTTTATTAAATTGTTGTCGGATTAACTGCTCTTCTACAGGGCAATCCATCTCATTGATCGTTAATATCACCGAAGAATATCCCTCAGGAACCTCACTGATTTCTATTTTTGGTGTAACTGTATCCTCATGTTTTCCACAACATGCTGTGGATAACTTTTCATGATCGTGTCCACAATGCTCATGTTCGGGAATATGGTCTGAATGTTTCATAATAAAACCTCAAAAAGTACCGATTATTTATGTGATATAGTTAACACCTTAGAGTAACTATAAGGTCAAGCCCTAGAGGATATAAAATGAATATCGGCCAATTATCTAAATTAACAGGTGTTCCTACTGAAACGATTCGTTACTATGAAAAAGAGCAATTGATCCCGATGGCAGATCGCTCTGCAAACAATTACCGCATTTATAATCAACAACATATCGAGCGATTAATCTTTATTAAAAACTGCCGTTCATTCGATATGACACATGAAGAAATTCATCAAATATTAAATGAAGTGAATGATCCACATAGCGATTGCAGCGAGATCAATCAGATTATTAAAAATCATCTGGTTCATTTAGAAGAACGCATTCAGGAATTACTGCATTTACAAAAAAAGCTGACCGAAATCGAACAAAAATGCCGTACAGTTCACGCTTCTGATAATTGTTCAATCATTAAAGACATTGCTGAAATGACAGATATTCCCACTAGAAATACTCATCTTGGATAATATATTCCAGACAATAAAAAAGGTGCTTTTCAGCACCTTTTAAACGATTATATTTTTATTCTTCGTATAAGTAACGAGCGATCATTGTCATATCATCTACAGGACCAATATCTGTATGGACGATATAACCAGAACCACGAGCAACATCGATCACTTCGCCTTTCTCATTCTTCATTTCGCCCAATACAACTTCACGGTTACCATGTTGATTGATGATTTCAACGCGATCACCTGTTGAGAATTTGTTCTTAGCTTCTAATACAGAAATGCCTGTTTCAGGATCATAAGATTTCACTTCTGCAACATATTGTTGACGTGAATGAATACTGTTACCTGTTAAGTAGTTTTGGTATGCATGTGGCATATGACGCTGTAAGAAACCATCTGTATAACCACGGTTCGCTAAGCCATCTAACTTGCCATATAACTCAGGGTTAAATTCACGACCTGCAATCGCATCATCAATCGCTTGACGATATAACTGTGCTGTGCGCGCTACATAATAATGTGATTTAGTACGGCCTTCGATTTTCAAAGAATCCACACCAATTTCAATCAATTTTTGTACATGATGAATCGCACGTAAATCGCGTGAGTTCATAATGTATGTACCATTCTCATCTTCACTGATTTCCATCCAATCACCTTTACGCTGATTGTTTTCTTGGATCAAGTAAGGACGATTAGCTTCAGGATGAGGATGATAACCTTCAGGCGCATCAAATGCAGAACGATTCAATTCATCTTGAAGATATTTCATTGGATCATCTTCTTTTGGCTGAACGTGCCCACTTGCAGATGTATAAATATTCACTAAATCCGCAGATTTAGGAATCAATTCACCTTCTGGTGTTTCTTTAGCATCTGTTAAGCCATAGTTCCAACGGCATGCATTTGTACAAGTGCCTTGGTTCGCATCACGATGGTT
>CANRJJ010000092.1 GCA_947630895.1 uncultured Wohlfahrtiimonas sp.
CATAGTGTATATGCTACTGCTAAATTAATAGTTTTAATTGCTTCACCTAAGATAAAAAAAGCTATCCATATAAGAAGAATAGAGCTAATCCCCCACTTTATATGTTTAAAACCTTGAGATTTAGCAATAAACATGTTAGCAATGATATCGATTATTGCAGATAAAACTATATAAAAAATTGCTGTTATTGTCATGATTAATGATTTTCCCCCAATGTTACACAAATAATTCCAGTTATTGCTGCAGTAAGGCCAAGTAGCTCGATGAGAGAAATGGATTCATTAAAAATTAAAATGCCGACAGTAGTTAACATTATTAATCCTAATCCCTCCCAAATTGCATAAGCAGCACCAATGGAAATTATCTTTGTAGATAGTGCTAGGAAAAAATAGGAAAAAGCTAAAGCTATAGACATTATAATGTAATTAATATAGTTACTACTTCTAACTGCTGAAGCTAAAAAAGATGTGCCAATTACTTCTGAGATAATTGCTAAAACTAAGAAGAACCATGCACTTACTAGGGATTTATTTTCTTTATTGAGAAAAGACATTTTCATACTAAAGATACCATTTTTAAAAATTAATATAATATATCTGTTTATTCTATACTTAAAGATATCTTATATACTAAAAATGGATATGTTGATGATTACTATTGATATGCTTAAAGCTTTTTATATATCTGCTCAATATGGTTCGTTCTCCGAAGCATCTAGGAGATTAGGTAAAGCTCAATCTGGGATTAGCACGATGATTGCGAATTTAGAAATTGATACAGGATTAAAATTATTTGATCGAAGCAAGAAATATCCCGAGTTAACTACTGAGGGACGAATTCTATTAAATTATGCTAAAGACATTTTAAATGCTATGGAAGATTTGGAAAGAGCAGTAGATCATCTTAATCATACTCAATCTGAGAGACGAGTTACCCTGGTGTTATCTGATACTTACTACATAAGTCCTAGTTATAATATTATTAGAGAGTTTGAAGAGAAGTTTCCATTTGTTGAATTAGAGCTCTTAGATGCTGAGGGGAAAGATATTATTTCTTTAGTGAGAACAGGTCGTGCACAGATTGGGTTGGTGGCATCTCAACATTCATATCCGGTAGATATTGTTTATAACAGGCTGCCAAATATTGTTGAAATGGGGATCTTTATTAGTAAAAAACATCCTGTTTTAACTAGTAATAAAAAAATAGATAGATCAATGTTATTGAAAGAAAGACAGATTTGTTTAAATACATATGTTGAAGATAATAATCAGCCGGCTGGCAAGGTTTGGTTAGCATCGGATTATATATTGATTTTGGAAATGGTTGAGGAAGGCTTTGGTTGGGCTGAATTACCAGTTTCATTGTTGAAAGATTATAACTCTGACTTAATTCAGCGTTTAGATATTCCTGAATTAACTAGAGTAATATCGACAGATATTATTAGATCTAATAATCATTCTTTAGGTATAGTTAGTTGCTGGTTTATTGAACGTTTATTAAAGGAAAATGTGCTGAGGAGTTAGCGATCTATGCTGTCAAATATAGACACTTTACTTGGGAGGTTTTTACTACGCAGATTGATGTTCATAAAGTAAACTTGTTAGTTGTATTGGCATCATTTAGTTTAATCCATTTTGAATCCTCGTTTGATTGTATTCAAGTTGAATATACTGAATAATATCATTCTTGGCTTTATCTCTTGTGTTGTGATCTTTGTGATACATCAACTCATTTTTTAAAGTTTCCTAAAACTCTCAATTAGAAAGAATAGAATGATAATCTTTTCTGGAATATTGACTGTCACGATCTCAGTGTGCAATTAACTTTTTACTACGTATTAATAGATATGAACACAA
Organism: uncultured Wohlfahrtiimonas sp.; assembly: GCA_947630895.1. Classification (GTDB taxonomy): domain Bacteria; phylum Pseudomonadota; class Gammaproteobacteria; order Cardiobacteriales; family Wohlfahrtiimonadaceae; genus Wohlfahrtiimonas. The sequence continues at coordinate 1,857 of CANRJJ010000092.1, forward strand.
AAACTAATGTTTTTATGTTTTTTGTTGGTAAATTAGTTGGTAAGTATTGAGGGGAAGATGTTTAACTTGTTGAAAACAAAAGTATTTTTGATTTTTTGAAATTCTCCTCCTACGCCAGATCAGAAAAAGCCCTTAGCGAAAACTAAGGGCTTTTTGTTATATAAAATCAAAACCAATATCTAATGATTTTACGCTGTGCGTAATCCAGCCCATTGCAATAAAATTGACACCTGTTGCCGCAACGGCTTTGACAGTATCAGGAGAAATACCGCCTGATGCTTCTGTTTGACATTTACCTTCACACAATGCAACCGCTTCACGGAGCTGATCAGTATTCATATTGTCCAAGAGAACTAAATTAATGCCTTCATTCAATGCGAGTTTCAGTTGTTCGATGGTATCTACTTCAACTTCAATTGGAATCAAATGGCCTGCAAATTGTTTAGCATTACGAATCGCTTCAGTGATGCTGCTTGCGATTGCAATGTGATTATCTTTAATTAAAATCGCATCGTCCAAGCCCATTCTATGGTTTCTACCGCCGCCAACGCGTACAGCATATTTTTGTAAGATGCGAAGACCTGGCAATGTTTTGCGAGTGCAAGTAATTTCAGTCGGATACTCGGCAATTAAGGCTTTGATTTTAGCAACTTCTGTTGCAATGCCACTCAAATGAGTCATAAAGTTAAGGGCAGTGCGCTCAGCCGTTAATAAAGCACGAGCATTGCCATGAACAGTTGCCAAAATCATATTAGGTGAGATTTTATCTCCATCTTTAACATTAGCGTTAAATGTGATGTTTTCATCAATCATCGCAAATGCTAAGCGTGCTAAATCAATACCTGCAATCACGCCATTTTCTCTTGAAACAATATTCAATGTTGCGATTTGATCAGCGGGAATGGTTGCTAAAGATGTGACATCTCCTCGTCTGCCCAAATCTTCTTCTAAAGCAGTTTGAACAAATGGTTTCAGTAATAAGTCAGGTAAAGGGGCGATTGCGCTCATGATGATCCTTTAGTTAGTGATGTTAAATTTTATATACTCTTTTTGAGCATATATTTTTATCGTTATTTTGGCAAATTTAAATCAAATGACTCATGATAGGATTTTACCTAATTTAACTTATTGATTATGTTTTGTTTTCATATGTAAAAAGCACCATGAAAAGATATTTAAATACTTTTATTGAATAATTGATATGATTCTATCAATAATGATATATGCTCATAGTGAGTATATATTAATGCAATATAAAATATGGGGGAATATCATGAGTAGTGAAGCGAAAGACAGTAATGAAGAGTCATTAAAACAAACGATTAAGCAGTTATTGCGTGATAAAAAAGCAACTTTGGTTGCTCATTATTACACTGATCCTATGATTCAAGCCTTGGCTGAAGAAACTGGTGGCTGCGTTGCTGATTCTTTAGAAATGGCGCGTTTTGGTAGAGATGCAGTCTCAGAAACTTTAGTCGTTGCAGGCGTGAAATTCATGGGTGAAACAGCCAAAATACTTAGTCCTCATAAGACAGTGTTAATGCTAGATACAGAAGCGACTTGTTCGTTGGATATTGGTTGTCCTGCGGATGAGTTTTCACAGTTTTGTGATCAATATCCTGATCGTGAGGTTGTGGTTTACGCCAACACAAGTGCTGAAGTGAAGGCAAGAGCTGATTGGGTTGTGACTTCTGCAATTGCTTTAGATATTGTGGCTGCTTTGCATAAAGCTGGGAAGAAAATTGTTTGGGGACCAGATCGCCATCTTGGACGATATATTGAAGCACAAACAGGTGCAGATATGATCATGTGGCAAGGTCATTGTATTGTTCATGATGAGTTTAAATCAGACGCTTTACGAGTATGTCGTGAGCAGCATCCTGAAGCTGAGGTTTTGGTACATCCTGAATCACCCGCTGATGTTGTGGAGCAAGCTGACTTTGTGGGTTCAACATCGCAAATCATTAAATTTGCACAAAGCTCTAATGCTGAGAGTTTTATCGTTGCCACAGATCGCGGTATTTTTTATAAAATGCAGCAAGCTTTACCGAATAAAACATTGATCATTGCGCCTACAGCAGGTGAAAGTGCTACTTGTAAAAGCTGTGCTTTATGTCCTTGGATGGCAATGAACACATTAGAAAAAATGAAAAATGCTCTAGAGAATCAGTCAGGCGAGATTACGATTGATGAAAATATTCGCGTAAAAGCTCAGGTGAGTTTAGAGCGCATGTTGAATTTTGCGGAAACTCGTAGTTTAAATATTAAAGCATCGGGCGATTTGAGTCAGGATGCAGCATTGTTTAAACACGTTGGTCCCGCATAAATATCTTATCTTGAAATGGGTAGTTTGCTACCTGAGAGTGAGCGTTCTAAGAGAATGTCATCTCTAAATTGATATAATCTTGCAGGTCTGCCTGGGCCTGTAGGATCGATCTCACCTGTTTCTTCTATCAACTCTTGTTGCATGATGAAACGTCTAAAATTTTGTTTATGTAGCGTTATGCCACCTAGTGATTCTATGCTTTGTTGTAGCTGTAAAAGCGTGAAAGCTGGTGGCATTAACTCAAAGATAACAGGGCGATATTTAATTTTTGCACGTAGACGAGCCATCGCAGAAGCAAGCACTCGACGATGATCATGCGCCATTTTGTGTCCGCAATACTCCTGAGATATAGCTAATTTAGTCGATAAAGCCTCTGGTAAAATCCCGATTTCATACATTAATTCATAACGTTGTAATACGTACTCTTCATTCCATGTAAATGGTGGTAACCCCCAACAAAGGTTTACGCGCTGTTCGCGTGATTTTTGTTCAGCAATTGTATTGCCAGAGCTGATCCAATGTTTGAAAATCGGTAGAAATTCTGTTTCGATGAATTTAGGGCGACCATTTCTATGATCTTCCCATGGAAAATAGTCATACCAATTAATCCAAGAAGCTTCAGATTCTAAGTGATCTGTTTCCTCACGAACCAATCCAAGATAACTAATATAAATTAAGTAGTGCCCTGAAGAGGTTTTACGGTTCGTATCCACTAATGTATATAGTTGCTCAACATAGCCTAATGGTTGATGAGTTTGAGTTTCTACCCATTGTCGAACACCAGCTTGCAAAGAGCTATGAATAGGATCCAATGGACCATTAGGTAAAGCGCTACCTTGTTCAACGGTTAAAACTTTTGCTTCAGAATCAGTGACAGCAATCAAAACTGCTGCTAGTTCTGTTGTGGCTTCTTTGGTATTGGGGAACGACTTTTTCATGCAAACTATTTTTGAGATTAATGAAGCTAATCATTATAGGATAAAGTCTTGGGAAATTATTTTATATATAAATGACGCGATAGTGACCGCGATATTTAATGATAAAAATGTATAATATTTAATTGAGTTAATGACCTTTAAAGCAGAAATGGGAGCAAAGTTATGGTGCATTATGTTTTTTTTATTTGGATTTAATCGGCACATTTGTCTTTGCAATTAGTGGTGCGTTGGCTGCTTCAAAATACGATATGGATATTTTTGGGGTTTTACTGATTTCTTTTATCACAGCTTGTGGTGGTGGAATTATTCGTGATGTTTGTATTAATCAATTCCCAGCAGGCTTACACGATATTAATTACCTGTATGCAATAGTGCTTGCAATATTATTAGTGGCATTTTTTCAAAAAGCCTTAAAAAAGCTGGATTATCCGATCCTATTCTTTGATGCTTTAGGACTTGGATTCTTTGTAGTATTTGGTGCACATAAAGTATATAGCTACACTCAAAGTATTGAGATCTCAATTGTATTGGGCATGATTACAGGTATCGGTGGCGGGATGTTGCGCGATGTGTTTTTAAATCGAGTGCCAACCGTTTTAAATAATCGCGAAATCTATGCATTTGCAGGTTTAGTCGGTGCTTCTATACAAGTATTGGCAGAAGTGAAATTTAATCAAAGCTTATATGTGACTTGTGCGGGAATCATCTTGTGTACAGGGATTCGTCTCTTGTCATTGAAATATAAAATTCGCGTCCCTATTATTAAATCACTAAGTTAGGCTTTTTACGATTTGAGCTATGCTGTCAAATATAGACACTTTAACTTGGGAGATTTTCATTATGCAGCATGACGCTCATAATATAAAT
>CANRJJ010000093.1 GCA_947630895.1 uncultured Wohlfahrtiimonas sp.
AAAAGCAATGAACCTTATTTACAGAATGTACAATTAGACTATATTCAAGAAGGCTTAAACCGCAGCTTTAAATTCAGCAATCCTGATGCTAAAAGCGAATGTGGTTGCGGCGAAAGCTTCATGTTTTAACTAAGGAATAAATTATGTGCGGAATAGCAGGCATTTTAAGTTTTACAGATAATCGTCCAGAAGCAGCACTTTTAGAAAAAATGAGTGAGCCACTCAAAAGACGTGGTCCTGATGGTGGTAAAGTTTTTTGTGAAGGGCCAATAGGGTTTGCACATCGTCGTCTAGGCATTATTGATGTTGATCCGCGTGCGGATCAACCATTTCACGACACCGAAACTGGTAACTCTATTGTGTTCAATGGCACGATCTATAACTATCGTGAACTGCGTTCCGTGCTTAAAGACAAAGGTCATACATTCCATACAAAAAGCGATACTGAAGTTTTAATTAAGTCATACGCTGAATGGGGAGAAAAATGTTTAAACCATTTAGTGGGAATGTTCGCTTTTGCCATTTGGGATCGCAAGAAACAAAAGTTATTTGTTGCGCGTGATCGTATTGGTATTAAGCCACTATATTTTTCACATGATCAAAAAAACTTCTTATTTGCTTCAAACACACAAAGTTTATTGGCATCTAAATTGGTTGATACAGACATCAATCCAATTGCTTTGCAATATATGTACACATTGCACGCAGTTGTGCCAGCACCTTATACAATTTTCAAAGGTATTCATAAGCTAAAACCTGCTCATTATTTATGGGTAGATTTACAAGGCAAAATTGAAGAGTTCCAATATTGGACGTTAAATGCTGAAGATAAACACAAAGATTGGTCTGATCAAGATTGGCGTGATGCGATTGAAGATAAGTTACGTACAGCTGTTCGTCGTCGTTTGTTAGCGGCTGATGTACCTGTTGGCGTTTTATTATCAGGTGGCTTGGATTCATCTTTGATCGTTGCTTTGGCACATGAAGAAGGTCTTAAAGATCTACAAACTTTCTCAATCGGCTTTGAAGATCAGCCTGAAGAGAAAGGTTCTGAGTTTGAATTCTCTGATCAAGTGGTTGCGCGCTACCAAACAAATCACTTCAAATATTTGATTGAAAATGGTCAAGCATTAACACGTTTACCTGAAGCTGTTTCGCAAATGTCTGAGCCATTATTCGGACAAGATGCAATCGGCTTTTATCTACTATCTGAGCAAGTTTCTAAACAAGTACGCGTAGTACAAAGCGGACAAGGTGCAGATGAAGTCTTTGGTGGCTACTTCTGGTACCCACAAATGGCAAAGAGCAAAGAGCATGATCCTTTATTACGCTTTAGCCAATATTACTTCGACCGCGATTATCCTGAATTATGCGATACATTCGCACCAAAATTCCAAATGGATGACATTGTGGGCGAATATGTGCGTGATCAATTAACAAAGCCATTTGCATCGACATATTTGGATCAAGTATTCCGCTTTGATACAACAGCATTGATCGTGGATGATCCAGTAAAACGCGTCGATAACATGACAATGGCGCATGGTTTAGAAGCGCGCGTGCCATTCTTAGATCATGAATTGGTTGAATTAGCAGCAAGCATGCCAGAGCATTACAAATTAATGCATGATGGCAAAGGCATTTTGAAAGAAATCGCCCGCGGTAAAATTCCAGATAGCATCATTGATCGTCCTAAAGCATATTTCCCGATGCCTGCATTGAAATATGTTCGCGGTGAATTCTACGACATGATGCATGATGCTTTAACCAGCGAAAAAGCAAAATCACGTGGTATTTTCAATCCGAAATATGTAGAGCGTTTATTGAATAATCCTGAAGCGCCTGAAAACTTCACACGCATTCAAGGTTCAAAATTATGGCACTCTGCCCTATTAGAAATTTGGTTGCAGGAAGTTTTAGATTAATTCATGGCATTTGATTCTACGGAATTTTTAAAAACAACGCCGACAAAACCTGGCGTCTATATCATGCGAGATGATAAAGACGCCATTATTTATGTGGGCAAAGCCAAAAATTTAAAAAATCGTTTAACGAGTTATTTTCGTGCATCGGGCTTATCCACGAAAACAATGGCTTTGGTATCAAACATTCATTCCATTGAAGTCACGATTACCAACAGTGAAAATGATGCCTTACGTTTAGAAAGCAATCTGATCAAAAAGCATCGTCCTCGTTATAACGTCAGTTTGATTGATGATAAAAGCTATCCTTACATTTATCTTTCAACAGGGAAATATCCTCGTTTAGCTTATTATCGTGGCAGTAAAAAACTCAAAGGCCAATACTTTGGTCCTTATCCATCTTCATCTGTGGTGCGTGAAACATTAGATTTAATGAAGAAAATATTTCTCATTCGACAATGTGAAGATTCTGTTTTCAAAAATCGTACACGCCCATGTTTGCAATACCAAATTAAACGCTGTAGCGCGCCGTGCGTTGCTAAGATTTCACCTGAGCAATATCAAAAAGATGTACAAAGTGCTGTGATGTTTTTAGAAGGCAATTCACAAGGCTTAATCTCTGAATTGGTCAGTAAAATGGAAGAATATGTGGATGCATTGGCTTTTGAAAAAGCCGCTGTGATTCGCGATCAAGTCAAAGCACTGCAATTCATCCAATCGAAAAATGACATCGAACAAGGTAATGCATCTTTAGATTTAATTGCTTACGCGCGTGAATCAGACATTCATGTTGTGGAAGTATTAACCATTCGTGATGGTCGTGTTTTAGGTGCTCGTGCTTATTTCCCTAAAGTGCCTGAAAATACTGAGCCTGACGAAGTCATGAGAAGTTTCATTGAACAATATTATGATATTGCTCGACAACCACCACGCAACATTATTTTAAATATCACTTTGCCATTAGAAGAGCATGTTTGGCTGGAAAGCAGTTTATCTGATCTATCCAATCGTAAAGTGGTTTTACAAAACAATGTCAAAGGACAAAAAGCTCGTTGGTTAGAGCTCACGCAGAAGAATGCCGAGCAAGCCATCGAAATTAAGCTCGCGAGCTCGAGTAATATTACCCATCGTTTGCACAGCTTAGCGAAAGTATTGGATCTCGATATTATCAAACGCATTGAATGCTTTGATATTTCACACAGCTTTGGTGAGAAAACAGTCGCTTCTGATGTGGTTTACACTCACGAAGGCTTCACTAAAAAATATTATCGTCGATTCAACATAGAAGGCATTACAGGCGGCGATGATTACGCCGCAATGCGCCAAGCGATTACCAGAAGATTTAGCAATATTGAAGATAATCCATTGCCTGATATTTTACTGATTGATGGTGGTAAAAATCAGCTTCAAGTCGGGATTGAAGTGATGGATGAACTCAATATTCATTCCGTATTACTAATCGGTGTTGCTAAAGGTGAAGGTAGAAAAGTCGGCTTAGAGACATTATGGAAAGCAGGCGACGATGTTCCCATTCCGATAGAAAGTACAAGTGCCGCCTTTCATCTAATCACACAAATTCGTGATGAAGCGCATCGTTTTGCCATTGAAGGACATCGCTCACAACGCGATAAATTACGTCGCCGATCTTTATTAGAAGACATTAAAGGCATTGGCCCACAACGCAGGGCAACATTACTCAGCCATTTTGGTGGTTTAGATGCTTTGAAAAAAGCAGATATAGAAGCAATTGCCAAAGTTCCTGGCATTAGTGAAACATTAGCAAAAATCATCTATGATGCATTACACAATAATGATTAGGGGTAGAAATGTTAAAACTCATTGCTGAAGATTTTATTGATCCAACAAAAATCGAAATTGTCTTACCTATTTATCAACAACTCATTGAAGCAACCCTAAAAGAAGAAGGCTGTATTAGTTATGAGCTTTGTCATGACTTAAATAATCCTGGCCATTTCCTGTTTATAGAAAAATGGAAAGATCAAGATGCATTAGATAAACATGTTGCATCAGAACATTTCCAAAGATTAGTGCCACAAGTGGATGCTTACCGCATTCAAGATGGCAGATTCACACATATGAACAGAGTTATTTTTTAATCGTTATACAATCCTGTAAATAATATTAGGAACTATTGCGTTGAAAATCATTGAACAATTCATCAAAATTGATAAAACCCCATTTTTTATTTTACTTTTGGTTGCTTTCATTGGCGCGATTGTCGGCCTTGTTGGGGTTTTATTTCAACGCAGTGTTATCTACATATCAACACTCAGAATCTCTGAAGCAGAACAATATTTCACTGAAAAATGGCAACTAGCGATTGCCATTTTTGGTATTTCAGCATTATTAAGCATGTTGGCTTATTACATTGTTAAACGATTTTCACCTGAATCTGGCGGCTCTGGTATTCCTGAGATAGAAGGTGCACTTGTGAATCTTCGCCCAGTGCGCTGGTGGCGAGTAATTCCTGTTAAATTCTTAGGTGGTATCGGCACTCTCAGCTCTGGCATGGTGTTAGGTCGCGAAGGCCCAACAGTTCAATTGGGTGCAAACATCGCAGAAATGTTTAACGATATGTTCCGTTTAAAAAATGAAGATTATCGCCATACTTTATTGGCATCAGGTGCGGCAGCAGGCTTATCTGTAGCATTTAATGCACCATTGGCAGGGATTATTTTTGTCATTGAAGAGATGCGCACTGAGTTTAAATATGGCTTAATTTCTTTCAAATCCATCGTTATTGGCTCAATTACTGCAACGATTGTCTATCGTATTTTTAATGGTAGTGCCACTTTACTAAATATTGGCTACTTTGATAGCGTCCCGATTTCATCTCTATGGCTCTTTATCGTATTGGGATTTTTCATAGGCATTTTGGGTTTGTTGTTCAATCACAGCCTTCTACGCTTACAAGATCTCTTTCAAAAATTCTACCAACAAAAAATCAGTCGTTTTGTCATCACAGGTGGCATTATTGGTGGAAGTTGTGGGTTAATTGCTCTGTATTTTCCTAATATTGTCGGTGAAGGATTCAATGTTATACATGACTGGAGCCATGATGGCTTCAGCTTGAAGATCATTATTATCCTTTTAGTGCTTCGCTTTTTTACCTCCATTATCAGTTATAGTTCAGGTGCACCTGGTGGAATTTTCTCACCACTATTAGCCATCGGAACATTGGCAGGCGTTTTATTTGGAAACTTTGCCTTACAATATTTTCCGAATGATGGATTAAGCGTTGGTGCATTTGCCATTGCAGGCATGGGCGCTCTTTTTGCTGCCACAGTTCGCGCTCCATTAACTGGCGCTATTTTAGTATTAGAACTAACAAGCAACTTTTCATTAATCCTACCAATGCTCATTACATGCTTAGGTGCAACCATGGTGGCGCAGTTCTTAGGTGGTCGTCCTCTTTATACGGTTTTACTAGAAAAAACGCTTAACCAAGAAAAACTTCAAGCTAAAAATCAAGCCTCTCAATAATATAAAATCTGCTAATAATTGGACTAATTATAATAATAAGTATATATTTCACATAATATTTTATGTGGATTTATATAATGATTTTTCACAAACAGTGAATGGCCATTTTAGATACTAGTTTAGTATCCCGCCTAAATGTGTTAAGGCTATAACACCGCTGTTTGTTACTGTTCTTAGCACTATCTATAACTTTGCAACAAAGTGCTAAATAACATTTTGTTGTGCTTTATTTCGTAGTTTTAGGAGCACTCAATGAATTTTCATCTCTCTCCCTCTTTTCACAAAGCAATTTTTTGTACAATTCGCCTTAAACCTGGTGATGACTTATTAGTAAAATTACGAGAATTTGTACAGTCTGAACAAATTGAAGCTGCTTTTATTGCTTCATGTGTTGGTAGGGTAATCCTCCCATAAATAACCGAAGTTAAAAGTAGAGGTTAAGCAACCATTAAAGGTGGTCGTCCTTGATTAGCTTGGTGTGGCCTTTCATGATTATAATGCCAAAGCCATTGAGTTGCATAA
>CANRJJ010000094.1 GCA_947630895.1 uncultured Wohlfahrtiimonas sp.
AAAATTTATCTCAAAAAACGATATTAATTCCTGGGCAAGTGGAAGACGATGCATCGATTCGTTTTGGTTCTCCTGAAATTAAAACCAATTTGGCATTGATACAGCAAGTGCGAGAAGATAATCCTGAGGCTTATTTGATTTATAAACCACATCCTGATGTGGTGAGTGGAAATCGAATCGGTAAAACTAAAGATGATGATGCTTTGCAATATGTTGATCAAATCGTGACACAAGCGAATATCTTGGATTGTATTGATCAAGTGGATGAAGTGCACACGATGACATCGCTCTCAGGCTTTGAAGCATTGTTGCGCCATAAAAAAGTGGTGTGCTATGGTTTGCCGTTTTATGCGGGTTGGGGATTAACGGAAGATAAAATTCCCTTGGCTCGTAGAACGAGAAAGCTAGTATTAAATGAATTAGTGGCAGGGGTAATGTTGTTATATCCAACTTATGTTGATCCTGATTCAGGAAAGATCATAGATGCTATGCAAGCATTAAAATTACTAGATGAACAGCGCGCGCAAAAACAACAATCCGTTAGTGCAAATTGGTTTGTGCGCAAAGGGAATCAAATTAAGGCATTGTGGAAGACAATAAAATAGCCCTATAAAATTTTATAGGGCTATTTCGTAGATAATTAAATTAATTCACTCAGCTCTTTTTAGCAAAAGCATCCATACCATCGTAACGATCAAAATGGATGTCATCGCTGATTAAATAATCATAAATATCTTTAACGATCGGAATGCCTGATTCTTGATATTTGGCTGCGACAGCATCGCTTCTTTCACCTGGATATTGTACTTTATCAAATCCTGTAGCAGGTTTCATACCATGAATTTCACCCACCATTTTTTCGATTGTGCCGTAGAAAGATTCTAAGCCTGCGAAAAATTCAGGATTTAATACGATATGGAGTTGTCCTAGTTCACGACCAGAAGATAAATCAGCATACATCGATGTAACCGATCCACCCGAAGGTTGACCTAGTAAAGCACCACATAAAATATCCACCATCATCATTAAACCTGAGCCTTTTGCGCCTGCAATCGGTACTAAACCAGCGACAGCATTAGGATCAGTAGTTGGTGCACCATTTGAGTCAACAGCCCAATCAGCAGGAATTGATTTACCTTTAGAGCGAGCATCCAAAACTTTGCCCCAAGCACCTACAGTGGTTGCCATATCGAAAATGATTGGCGCACCATCTTTGCGCGGAGCACCAAATGCAATTGGATTCGTACCAAAATATGGCTCAGCACCACCATAGAGCACAACCATAGGGTCAGATTGGCACATAGCAATCATGATCAAGCCTTGCTCTGTGGCTTGGCGTACATAGTAAGACAATGTTCCGCAATGGCCTAAGCGTTTCATGCCCACAACGCCGATGCCTGTTTCTTTAGCAAGTTTAATCGCTTCATCTGTGCCTAGCTGAGCAATATAGTGACCAACGGCATTGTCGCCATCTAAAATGCCAATGCTTGCTGATTTTTTATCAAAAGTAATGTTTGGCTTAGGATTGCTGCCGCCTTTGTTAATGCGTTCTGAGTAATATTCAGCACGCACAGCACCATGAGAATGAACGCCACGAGAATCAGCATAAGCTAAGTGATCAGCTACTGCTTCAGCATGAATTTCAGGAAGACCTGCTTTTTCAAATTTATTTTTTAGTAGAGCTTTTAATTCCTCAAAGGTAACGATTTGCATTGCTTCTTCAGACATAATTTCTTCCTTTTGACTATTAGCTGTTTAAAAACTTCAATGAGTATAACGAAGTTTATGGCGTGAGATAAATATAATCATTTTGAGAGAAGTGGCTATTTGTATAGGATTTGCCTAATATTCATGAAAAATCATTAAATATGAAGTGGATTGCAAGAAAATTTTTGAATTTATAACTAATCTTTATAAATGCATATTTGAGCTTGACGGCACATAAAAATAATTTTATGTTATCTCTCATGAAAACTAATGCAATTAATTTATCTCTACTACGACTTATCCTGCTGTAATCGCAAAGATTGCAGCTTTTGCTGTGTTTATCACAGAAGAAATTTTTTATAAGAACAAAAGAGATTTTAATGTTTATTGCTACCACAGATTGTTATCCCATAAATTCTATTTTAAACCGTAACCATAAACGATGGTTTGTATGGCGTTATGCTCTGTTGCTGCGGCTGTCAAACTGAAAAATTTAGATGAAATAGAACACTTTACTTAGCAGGAAAAAATAGAGGAAAACATTATGATCCAGAGTCCAGAAACTAAATATCAAGCATTTGAACCGATTAAATTAAAAGATCGCACATGGCCAGATCAAGTCATCGATAAAGCACCACGTTGGTTGTCTTCAGATTTACGCGATGGTAACCAAGCATTGATCGAGCCAATGAATATTGAACAAAAATTAAGAATGTTTGATTTGTTGGTTGAGTGTGGATTTAAAGAAATCGAAGTGGCATTCCCATCGGCATCAGATACAGAATTTACATTTGTGCGTCGTTTGATCGAAGAAAATCGCATTCCTGATGATGTGACTATCCAAGTATTGACACAATCTCGTGAAGATTTAATTGCGCGCACATTTGAATCATTAGTGGGTTGTAAACAAGCAATCGTACATTTGTATAACGCAACATCACCAACTTTCCGTCGTGTTGTATTTAATAAATCGAAAGAAGAAATTAAAGAATTGGCAGTATTTGGTATGACTTTGGCAGTAGAAGAGTCTAAAAAATATCCTGATACAGATTGGAGTTTTGAATATTCACCTGAAATTTTCAGTGACACAGAAATGGATTATGCGGTTGAAGTCTGTGAAGCTGTGGCTAAAGTCGTCAAACCAACGCCTGAAAAACCAATGATTTTTAACTTGCCAGCGACGGTAGAAATGGCAACACCAAATATCTATGCTGACCAAATTGAATATTTCTGCCGTAATATTAGTTGCCGTGACAGCGTGATTGTGAGCTTGCATACGCACAATGATCGTGGCTGTGCTGTAGCTGCTACAGAGTTAGGCTTAATGGCTGGTGGTGATCGTGTAGAAGGCTGTTTATTTGGTCATGGTGAGCGTACAGGTAACGTTGACTTGATCACAGTGGCTTTGAATATGTATACACAAGGTGTGAATCCTGAATTAAACTTCTCACAAATCAATAAAGTTGTACGTGAAGTTGAACATTGTACAGCGATTAAAGTTCATCCTCGCCATCCTTATGCGGGTGAGTTGGTGTTTACAGCATTTTCAGGCTCGCATCAAGATGCGATTCGTAAAGGTTTATCTGACATTAAAAATAATCCTGATCAAATGTGGAAGATTCCTTATTTACCAGTTGATCCACATGATTTGGGACGTTCATTTGAAGCGGTGATTCGTGTGAACAGTCAATCAGGTAAAGGTGGTATTGCTTACTTATTAGAAGAAGATCATGGCATTAATATGCCACGCCGTTTGCAGATTGAATTCAGTCGTGTTGTACAGCAAGAAGCGGATGGTAAGGGTATTGAAGTAACATCACCAATGATCTTTGATTTGTTTAATCGTGAGTTCTTAACGAAAGGAAAAGTAACGATTGAGCAGCCAATTCAAATCGTTGAAGATGAAAGCGGTCATACAGAAATTACTGTAACGGTTCAAACACCTACACAAAAGCATATTGCAAAAGGTGAAGGAAATGGTCCAATTGCTGCATTAGTGAATGCATTGAATACATCATTGAATATTGATGTGGATGTTGTGAGCTATCATGAACATGCAAGAAGCCAAGGTTCAAAAGCTGAAGCAGTTGCGTATGTAGAGATGCAGATAGAAGCAAAAACACTATTTGGCGTTGCAATTCATGCAAATACAGCAAGAGCCTCCATTGAAGCGGTGATGTCTGCATTGAATCGCACGATTGAAAAAGGCTTAGTGGAAGTAAAATAATTCTAGATTCTTCGTCTAGAGTTGCTAGAATAGCGAAGTCCATCTTAGGATGGACTTTTTTGTTATATGGGTTGTGCTCGGTGGCTATCACGTTTCGAGTACAAAAGTACACTATGTATTGTCTTAGGATTAGAAATTCTCGGACTCACCATTTCTTAGAGAGACTAAATATGAGCTATTTATTTACATCAGAATCTGTATCTGAAGGACATCCAGATAAAATTGCCGACCAAATTTCCGATGCTGTTTTGGATGCAATCATTCAAAAAGATAAGCATGCACGTGTTGCGTGTGAAACATTGGTCAAAACTGGTGCAGCAATTATCGCGGGTGAAATTACAACAAGCGCTTGGGTTGATTTAGAAGACTTAGTGCGTAATGTCATCACAGGTATTGGTTATAATTCATCAGATGTTGGGTTTGATGGTGCAACTTGCGCAATCATCAATATGATCGGTAAACAAAGTGTGGATATCGCACAAGGTGTTGATCGTTCAAAGCCTGAAGATCAAGGTGCCGGTGACCAAGGTTTGATGTTCGGTTATGCATCGAATGAAACTGATGTATTGATGCCAGCTCCTATTACATATGCACATAGATTAGTAGAAAGACAATCAGAAGTTCGTAAATCAGGCTTATTGCCATGGTTGAGACCTGATGCAAAAAGCCAAATCACTTTTGCTTATGACAGCGAAGGTAAGATTAAAGGCATTGATGCGATTGTTTTATCCACTCAGCATAATCCTGATGTTACTCAAAAGGATTTGAAAGAAGCTGTGATGGAATTAATCATTAAGCATGTGATTCCGCAAGAATGGATTACAAAGGATACTAAGTTCCATATTAACCCTACAGGAAACTTCGTGATCGGTGGACCAGTGGGTGACTGTGGTTTAACTGGTCGTAAAATTATTGTGGATACTTACGGTGGTATGGCTCGTCATGGTGGCGGTGCCTTCTCAGGTAAGGATCCTTCAAAAGTAGATCGTTCAGCAGCTTATGCTGGTCGTTATGTTGCAAAAAATATTGTTGCAGCAGGTTTAGCAGATAAATGTGAAATTCAGGTTTCTTATGCAATTGGTGTTGCAGAGCCAACATCTATCTCTATCACTACTTTTGGCACAAACAAAATTCCAGAAGCAGAAATCGAGCGTTTAGTTCGTGCGCATTTTGATTTACGTCCTTATGCAATTACAACGATGCTAGATTTATTGCACCCAATTTATCAAACGACAGCTGCTTACGGACATTTTGGTCGTGATCCGTATGAAATTACTTATCAAAATTCTGATAATGTAGAGACAACAGCAACTGCATTTAGTTGGGAAAAAACGGATAAAGCTGAAATTTTACGAAGCGAAGCAAAACTATAACTTGACTTTTTACCGTAAAACGATAAAATTTTCGTTTATTTTTGCGTTAAAGAATATATTAAGGATTCATTATGAAACGTACATTTCAACCAAGCGTAATCAAAAGAGCACGTGATCACGGATTCCGTGCACGTATGGCAACTAAAAACGGTCGTAAAGTTTTAAACCGCCGTCGCGCTCGTGGTCGTGCAAGATTGTCTGCATAATCATTAGGTATTGCTAAAAAGGCGCTTTTGAAGCGCCTTTTTACTTTTTAGAGAGAAAATCTTGATGCAATACAGCTTTACGAGAGAACAGCGACTATTAACAGCCAAAGATTTTGGTTATGTTTTTGATCAGCCAAAGCGATTATCAGATCGTTTTTTTACAGTGTTGGCCAAAAAACAAATTGAGCCAAAGCAAGCAAGATTAGGGCTTGCGATAGCGAAAAAAAATCTAAAGCGAGCACATGATCGAAACTTAGTAAAACGTCTAGTGCGTGAAACTTTTCGATTAAATCAGGAAAAATTGATTGGCTATGACATAGTAGTGCTTGTCAAAGGGAACGTTTCCCTAGATAATCGTGAGCTGTTACATCAATCATTGAAACAACA
>CANRJJ010000095.1 GCA_947630895.1 uncultured Wohlfahrtiimonas sp.
ACACATCAATCTTACCGGAGAATATCGTTGGCCAAAGCCTTAGCGTAGGATTTCGCCCTCTCCCGCAAACGACCCCCTTTTATCTACACTAGATTTAAAACAGTTGAACGTATGAAAGAAGCTGTTTCTCAAAATATTCAATCAGACAACTTGAGCCATCAAAACGCCATCAAGAACAAGGAAGAACAAAAAGCCCGAATTAAAAAATTCCGTGATCAGTTAGAGATCGGGACGATCTTATATACCTCATGGGGATATGAGCAAACAAATGTAGACTTCTATCAAGTTATTGAGAAAAGCCGGGCATATTGTGTCATCCGTGAACTTAAACAGGCTTATGATGCAACAGGTTCAATGCAAGGTTATGTTGTGCCTTTACCGAATGAATTTACCAGCAAAGAGCCAATGAAAAAAAAGATCATGGATAACTATATCGTGATTCATCAGTCTGCAAATGCAACAGTATTAGATTTTGAATTATTGCCGACAGGTACAAAAGTTTATAAACGCTGCTATACATCATCATACGCATAAAACAGTTGACCCCCTGAAGGGGGTCAATTCACTACAGAGGAAAATATGAAGCATTCAAAATTAATATATAAAGATTGGCAATTATATTTAAGGCTCTTATTTGAAAATAAATAGGGGTAATAGTCACCCGCATTTTTTTGATGTTTAGATTTCTAATGCTTCAAAAAAATGCGGTTCATTGCGTATCATATAATGAATATTAAGGAACTGAAAAAATGAATAATGCTCAATTCAAAATTGAATGCTTCAGAAATGGTTTATATAGCCCAGAGCAAATAATTGAATTTTACAAGGTAGTCCACACGGAAGAAACTAAGTACAATAGCCGTGATGCTCAACTTTGGATTAATGGGAAAAGCTCTAGGGAATATCAAATTGACCCTAAAGCAATTCAAATTGTAGATATGCTTAATGCAATCAGATCGGAAGTAATTGCAAAAGAAAAAGAGCGTATAGAACTTGGCAATCCAAGATATAAATATCTATTCAAAGGTG
Source organism: uncultured Wohlfahrtiimonas sp. (assembly GCA_947630895.1). Lineage (GTDB taxonomy): Bacteria > Pseudomonadota > Gammaproteobacteria > Cardiobacteriales > Wohlfahrtiimonadaceae > Wohlfahrtiimonas. Next base: position 1,030 of record CANRJJ010000095.1, read on the forward strand.
AACAAGCACTATGGTCGGAGCATCAGGAATTTATAAATTTACCTGTCAATTTTTATAATTCAATAATGGTTGAGCTAGGTAAAAAAGATTTAATTTATTTTGAATTTTCAAAAAAAGATATTGAATCCTAAACGATAGAGCAGAGCAAAGTGTCTACTTTGCGAACTGAAAAATCTGAAAAATCCTCCCTTCTCTGATTACTGTTGAATGGGGCAAGCGAAGCAGACAAAATCTGTGATTTTGGCTAGCTGACCGCAGACCCGCAACTACTTCCATGTTACCTATAAGCGGGATTAACAAAGCAATCCCGCAGGGTTGCGACTGAAAAAAATTAAATTATATTTTTACCAGTTTGAATATTCTTTAATTTGTAGAGCCTGAATTATCAACTAGAGTTGATTTAGATTTTTTTGATTGTTCCCGATCAGCAATAAATTTGTCACCAGCAATTTTTAAACTGTCAAAATGTTGGGGATTGGATTTATATGATTCAAGAGCCTTTAAAAGAACACCAGTAATAATTCCTTTATCTTCAGTTGGGAAATCTACTATTTCAAAAAGCGCACCAATTGAAATTAATTTATGTTCACGTTTTTGCGATCTTTAACTTGAGCAGCTTGAGCATCTTTTTTCAAACTAGCTAAAAGTTTTTTTTCATCTTCCTTAATTTTTTCTAATTCTAAACGTGCTTTATGTTTTTTAAATTCATTTTTCATTACACGTTCAAATGAACTAATTTGCTGCTTTGTTGGTGAGCCTGATTCAATACTTTTAACAAGTGACAAAATTAAATCTTCAGTTTGGTTTCTATTCTCTAATCCCTTCAAACGAGAGATTTCATCAGTTACAAACTTTTTTTGATCTTCAGTAAATTTTAGATTTTCGATAGCCATTGCCACTTCCTCATTGTCAATATTTTTAAATCATAGCATAACTAAAAATAGAGGAAATCTATTACAGCACTAAACAACAAAAATCATATTAAATTATTAATTTCTGACTTTTACAATTAAAGAAATATTTATTCTGAGTATGACTTGAATTGAAAAATATTTAGCCAGGTGATCATTTTTTATAGGATTTTTAAAATTTTAAAATTGGCTTTCAGTCCTTTAGTTTAAAAAATATCCTAATGTCTATCTAATAACAAAAAATTACAGTTTATAGCTTAAAAAAATCCTTATTAATCGTGTCACTTATAGACCCTCAGATTTGGGGTTTCTGAACTATGGGTTATCACCTTGTAGCGAATATATATTGAAGTTATCATGACAACAGCAGTTGGAATGCACGCTTCCGCGTTTCTCTCCGAGAAACAAAAAAAGCAGATTCAAAATAGGCGAATTATGGCGATTTATCACTTATCAGTTAAATCAGGTAGGCAATACGGTTCTTCGGGAAGTCGAGGGGCAAGCCATTACGCTTATATAAATCGTGAAGGTAAATACAAAAGAGAAGATTTAGAAAATATAAAATCAGGAAATTTACCAAATTGGGCTAAAGATGCTGCTCATTTTTGGAAGTCAGCAGATAAGAACGAACGCATTAATGGACGTATTTATACTGAATTGGAAATTTCATTGCCTAGAGAATTGAATAAAGAACAACGTGAAGAATTAGTACAGGAATTTGTAGATAAGACTTTAGGTAAAAACTTCACATATTCCTATGCAATTCATAGCCCATTAGCAAGTGATGGTGAACAAAATCCTCATATTCATTTGATGTTTAGTGAAAGAAAATTAGATGGTATTGATCGTGACGAAGTACAACACTTTAAACGCTACAATCCGACTAATCCTGAAAAGGGCGGGGCAGGTAAAGATCGCTATTTTTCATCTAAAGTTTTTGTGGCAGATACACGCTTATCATGGGCTAACCATGTAAACGATTTTTGCGAAAATTTAGGTCTTGATGCTCGTATAGATCATAGAAGTTATAAGGCTCAGGGGCTTGAATTATCCAGTCAAAACTTCAGGGCTGATTATGTTAGTAATCATAAATATTTCATTAATGAAAATATAAAAAATATACGTCATCAAAATGGCGAAATTATTATTGAGCGTCCTTCGGAAGTTATTAGAGCTTTAACTTCTAATCAGTCTGTATTTACTGCCCGTGATCTTGAGCGTTTTGTTATGGCTCATACTGACAGTCAAGAACAATATCTTAAAGCCTATGAAGCTGTAATGACTTGTCCTGATATGGCAATGTTGTTTGGGAAAGATAAGGTTGTATTCTCATCAAAAGAATTGGTCGGAATTGAAGATTCTATTACTGCATTTATCTACAATGCCAATGAGCAAAGTCGAGTACAGAAGCCATTTAATTTAACTGAAAAATTCACTTTAAATGCTGTAAAAATTGCTGATAAAAGAACATTCAATAGAGAGCAAGAAGCAGCCTATTATACTTTGACTTCTACTGATCGAATCTCATTGCTAAATGGTTCGGCTGGTACTGGTAAGTCTTATGTTCTTAGTGCTGTTTCTGAAGCCTTCAAAACTTCAGATTATAAAGTTCATGGTATTGCTTTGCAGGCAATTACAGCTAGAGCTATTTCTGACGATTGTAATATTCCAAGCAGTACAATTGCTTCATTCCTTGCCCGATATGAAAGTGGTAATTTTGAGATCAATAATAAGACTGTCTTGATCTTAGATGAAGCGGGGATGGTCGGCTCAAGAGACATGCAAAAACTTCTCATGATCGTAGAGAAGCATGATGCTCAAATAAAACTTGTTGGTGATAGTTATCAGTTAAGTGCTGTTAGTGCTGGTTCTGCTTTTGCTCATATTCAAGATAACCTTGATAAGAAAAATATTGCTTCATTAGAAAATATACAACGACAAAAATATGCGAAGGAATCAGAGAAAATGATTGAAGCATCTAAGTTGTTATCTAAGCATGAAGTTGACAAAGCATTAGATATTTATAAGACCATTAATGCTGTTAATGAATATGAATCTCACGATCTAGCACTAGCCAAAACTATTAAATCTTGGAGTGAAGATTCTAGCGAAAATAAGTTAATGCTTGCTCATTCAAATAATGATGTGAATGAATTAAACCGCATGGCAAGAAATGTATTAATTAAAAATGGTCAACTTTCTGCTACTGGTAATCATGTTAAAACTGCTTTCGGTGATATTGAAATTACTGTCGGAGAAAAAATTGTATTTAAGCAGAATGATTCAAAATTAAAAGTTAGCAATGGTGAAACAGCAAAAGTAATCGGTTTTGAAAAAGATAATCTTAATAACATTAAATTTATGATGGTTCAGTCAGATAGAAATAATGAGATCATTAAAGTAGATTTAAATGAATACAACCAATTTAAATATGGTTATGCAAATACTATTCACTCATCACAAGGTATGACTGTTGATAATGCCTATATTGTGGCGAGTGAGAACATGAATGCTAATTTAACTTATGTTGCTTTGACCCGACATAAACATAATGTCGAAATTAATTATTCTGCTATGTCGTTTACCACGAATGAAAAAGAATTCGTTAAACGTCCAGATGGGAAAATCTCATATGATCAGAATTACAATCCTGTTGAAAAAGAAGTTACACCTTTTGAAAACTTCAAAAAAGTTCTAGGACGATCAGAAAAGAAAGAATTTTCTACAGACTTCACTTTAGTAGACAAGCAAGAAAAATTGATCAAAGCATATCTGCAAGATCACCGCCACCATATTGAAGATAAGCGGGAGATATACGGAATTAACTCGAAGATACATGCTTTAACTTCAGAGAATCGTACATTCACGAAGGAAGAAATTGTTACCGAGGTTCGTGCGAATCTTAAATCTAAATCTATTTTAGGTGATGAGATCGGTAGCATTAGAGGTATGAAAATTGCAAAAGGTGAGCTTCTCAAACTTGAGGAAGGGTTACAGATCAAGACTGGATTCTTTAAGAAAGAAACCTTTGAGAAGGGAACAGAATTAAAGGTTCTTGATGCCTACAAGATGAAAGATAAACCAATGATTAAAGCTCGAATCAATGATATGGAATATGAGATTCCATTTGAAAAACTTTCTGTTAAGTATTCAGATCGGTACTTCACAGAGTTTAAAGATCAGAGCGCACACCGTTTTACTGCCCGCAATAAAACTGAAGTTTATAGCGAGTACCGTGAGCAGTTATTGAAGCAAAAGATTACTGCACCGGAAGAAAATTTGAATGCTCCTAATCACAAGATGAAGCTGCAAAGCAATCTTAATACTACCCCTAGAAATACACCTAGAATCTAACTTCACCTGGCATAAGCAAGTGAAAATAACAAACCATAAAAGACTTTTTAATGAGTAAAGATGATCATGATAAATTTGTATTATTCCTGATAGTTGTAGGCTTTATCGTGTTAGTTGTTTGCGGTCTTGCGTGGCAGGGAGCAGGCATCTTTAACTTGCCTTTCACAGTGATGCTATGGACTATCATTAGATTAATTATCGTGGTATCGCTTGTATTTATTACTGGAAAATTCGGTCTATCAAGAGAGTTTACTTTCCCCGCAGCAGCAGTAGGTTTAGCTTTTAGTTTATTCCCTGTCCTTGATCATATTGCGTTAGGTTATTCTGCTAAAAATTTCTATGAAACCACTAATTTTATGGGGCAAACGGTTCGGGAATTTGGTGCCAGTAAAATTACGGTCTGGTGGGGTTCGATTTATGCCAAAATAGCCTATGCTAGCCTTGCAGGTTTAATTGGATATGGTGTTAAGGTCGCCACTGATGATTAAAAAAGAAAAACCAACTTGAAGTTGGTTTTTTTGGCACTGTTGCAAATAGAGATTTGAGTCGATGATGTTCCCTTTAAAAAGTACTTAGAGACCGAAAACCCTGTTGAT
>CANRJJ010000096.1 GCA_947630895.1 uncultured Wohlfahrtiimonas sp.
GGCGCAGCATGTAATGGTGGCATTTGAGCATGAGCATATAAAATTTCGATTGTGATTTCATAAATACCATCTACAGCTTGTTCATTCATATGATCTACCCAAGCTTGATACCAATTTTTAGTGCGGAGTCCTTTCATTAATGGCGATTGAACGCGCCCACCCGCAACACGAATATCTTTCAATAATGATTTCACGTCATTATATTGCAGTGTAATTTTCTCTAAATGCATGATCACATCAATGAAACCTTGTGAATGCAAGTAATCCCCTAAGCGTTTAATGCCAGGATATTCATTAATTTCAGGACCATCAATCATCATGCAGTTTTCAAAACTGCCTTCGGCGATTGTGCTTAAGAAGATTTTGCCATTCGGGTTTAAGTGATCTTTCATCGCTTGGATAGTGGTTTCAATATTCACAGCATTTTGTAAATAAAGATTACTCACAACTAAATCAGCGTGATTTTTTTGATCGTCTTCAGAAAGATAGTCATATCGAATATTTGGATCAGTGCTTTTAAACAGAGATTCGAGCTTTTGATCTTCAGCACCAATTTCTAAAATAGACTTTGGTTTGAAATTTGGATTTTCTTGTAAATAAGTGACCAATCGTTCTGCAATTTCATGGTGTAAAAAAGCATGGTTTGCATATAAATCAGGGTTTTTATGCAATAAAGCTCGATTATTTAAGCCCGACATAAGATATAATACCTATTTTCTTTTGTGACGATAAAGAGATTATTATGACACAAACCATCGCAGTTTATCCCGGAACATTTGACCCAATCACAAACGGACACATTGATATCGCGAAAAGAGCCGCGCGTATTTTTGATAAAGTGATTGTGGCAGTTGCGAGCGAAACATCGCCATCAAAACGGCCATTGTTTACAGTGGAAGAGCGCATTGCGATGGCAGAAGAAATTTTTAAAGATGAGCCAAATATCGAAGTGCAAGGTTTTAGAACTTTGTTAGTGCATTATTTGGCTGAATTAAAAGCATCAGTGATTATTCGTGGGTTGCGTGCTGTTTCAGATTTTGAATATGAATTTCAAATGGCAAGTTTAAACCGTAATTTGAACTCAGATGTTGAAACGTTATTTTTAACACCATCAGAAAAATACTCATTCATCTCATCATCCATGATTAAAGAAGCTTATCGTTTGCATGGAGATGTGAGTAATTTTATTCATCCAATCGTTGAACGCGAATTGCATAAAAAATTACGTGGATAAGCAGTTTATAGATGAACTAATTGCGAAAACTTATGAATTGGGTTTTTCGCATATTAGCAGCCAAAGACCAGATCCGTTAGATGTGAAAGCAGGTTATGAGGCTTGGTTAGAAAAAGGCTATCACGGCACAATGCATTATATGGAAAAGCATGGCGATTTACGCTTTCAGCCTGCGGAATTAATGGAAAATACGCAAAGCATTTTAACGTTTCGCTTGCCTTATTATCATAATAATGAAGAAGCGATGGTCACGTTGGAAAGTGATCAGCAAGCGTATATTGCGCGCTATGCATTAGGGCGTGATTATCATAATGTGATTCGTAAGCGCTTAACTAAGTTGGGTGAATGGATTAGAGAAAAATATCCTGAAGTTGAATTCAGGGCATTTACAGATAGCGCACCAATATTAGAAAGAGAACTAGCCGAGCGATCTGGCTTAGGTTTTAGTGGAAAAAATACATTAGTCATAGATAAAGAGCAGGGCTCTTATTTCTTTTTGGGTGAGCTATTTATCTCGTTGCCCATAGAAATTCCAAGTGAAGTGATTGATAAACATTGTGGACGCTGTATTAAGTGCATTCAAAAATGTCCGACAGGTGCAATTGTTGCACCGCATGTTGTGGATGCAAGGCGCTGTATTTCATATTTAACCATAGAGCATTATGGTGAGATTGATGAAGAGCTTCGCCCATTAATGGGTAATCGAATTTTTGGTTGTGATGATTGCCAGTTGTTTTGTCCGTGGAATCGTTTTGCCAATCACGAAATATTGGATGACTTTAAACCTCGTCATTCATTAAACAATGTGAGTTTACTTGAGTTATTAAAATGGGATGATTCAACATTCTTGAAAAAAACCGAAGGCATGCCGATCAGAAGAATAGGGCATGCTCGATTTATTCGTAACATTACAATTGCTTTAGGTAATGCGAGTTACGATCCAAATATCATTGCAGCACTGCAAGCTTTGCAAACTGACGAAGAATTTTTACAAAATCACATTCAATGGGCGATTGATCAACAGCTTAATAAAAAAGTATAGGAGCCGTATTAAGCCATTTCAGGAAAAAGAGTCACTATTGAAATCCCCAATTTATCTAATTCTTTAATGATGTATTTTTTAGAGGATTGGTTAATGATAATTTCTAAAGGTTGTCGATTAATAGAGTCCTCCGCAAGTAGTTCAACATTATTTTGTTGGTTGTTCACGAATATATAAGTGCCGCGCTCTGTTAGCACTAAATAATCAGAATCTTGATAATCAAAAGAACGGCTCACTTTATTTTGAGGAATGTGATAAATCAAAATTTCACCATCATTTGGGCCGTTATCAATGCAAGCAAAGAATAGGGCGATTAATGGATTGCGAGCAATGTCTAATGCAGATTGATCACCAGAGTTCGCAACATCGGCAGGGCTACCTAATCCTAGATAGTAAAGCTGGTGGTTTTCTGTAACATCAATGTTTTGAATGATAGATAAAAGATCTACAGGTGAGGTGATAAGGTATGGGCGGCTTTCGTAGGATTGCGTCATAATCTATTCCTTATTTATTGTGTTTTTATATAAAAATATTTATTTGAATAAAAGATATGGTAAAAACAGTTTTAATTATTATGCTGTGAATTATCATCAAGATTATGAATTTAATCCATCATTATTTTATGCATTTATACTCAGCTTGTAGCTGTTTGTATGATTCTCATTGAAAACAAGCGTTTTCAGCCTGAATAGGGTAAAATAGTCGCATTTTTATATCATTAATTTAAGGAAAGCAAAAAGTATGGCGCAGTTTATCTATACTATGAACCGTGTAAGCAAGATTGTTCCTCCAAAAAGAGAAATCTTGAAAAACATCTCCCTCTCTTTTTTCCCAGGTGCAAAAATCGGTATTTTGGGTTTAAACGGTGCAGGTAAATCAACGCTTTTGAAAATTATGGCGGGCGTTGACACTGAGATTCAAGGTGAAGCTCGTGCACAAACAGGCATTAAAATTGGTTACTTGGCTCAAGAACCACAATTGGATGAATCAGTTGACGTTCGTGGCAATCTTGAACAAGCATTGGGTCCAATCAAAGAAGCATTAGCAGAATTAGATGCGGTTTATGCGGCATATGCTGACCCAGATGCAGACTTTGATGCATTGGCATCTAAGCAAGCTGAATTGGAATCATTTTTAAGCACGGTAGATGGCCATGCTTTAGAGCGCCAATTAGAAATCGCAGCAGATGCATTGCGCTTACCGCCAATGGATGCTGATGTAAAAGTATTGTCAGGTGGTGAAAAGCGTCGTGTAGCATTGTGTAAATTATTGCTATCTAAACCAGACATGTTGTTACTAGATGAACCGACGAACCACTTGGATGCTGAATCAGTAGCATGGTTAGAAAGATTCTTACATGATTATCCTGGTACAGTTGTTGCTGTAACGCATGATCGTTACTTCTTAGATAACGTAGCAGGTTGGATTTTAGAACTTGACCGTGGACATGGTATTCCATGGGAGGGTAACTACTCTAACTGGTTAGAGCAAAAAACTAAGCGTTTAGAAACAGAGCAGAAACAAGAAGAAGCATTTGCGAAAACATTGAAACAAGAATTGGAATGGGTTCGTCAAAATGCTAAAGGTCGTCAAACTAAATCTAAAGCACGTATCCAACGCTTTGAAGAGTTAGAAAGCCAAGAATTCCAAAAACGTAACGAAACAATGGAAATTTATATTCCAGCAGGTCCTCGTTTAGGTGAATTGGTAATCGAAGCAACAGATGTGGCAAAAGCATTTGGCGACAAGTTGTTGTACGAGAACTTAAGCTTTAACTTGCCTCGTGGTGGTATCGTTGGTGTTATCGGTCCAAATGGTGCGGGTAAATCAACATTATTCAAATTAATGACAGGTCACTTGGAGCCAGATCACGGTACTTTCCGTGTGGGTGAAACAGTACAGTTGGCTTATGTAGATCAAAGTCGTGACACATTAGATGGTAGCAAGACTGTTTGGGAAGAAATTTCTGAAGGCCAAGACATTATTCGTGTTGGTACTTATGAAATTCCATCACGTGCATATTGCGGACGCTTTAACTTTAAAGGTTCAGATCAGCAGAAATTCATTAAAGATTTATCTGGTGGTGAGCGTAACCGTGTACATTTGGCGAAAGTTCTTCGTGCGGGCGGAAATGTTATCCTACTGGATGAACCAACGAATGACTTGGACGTTGAAACATTGCGTGCATTGGAAGATGCAATTTTGGCTTTCGCAGGTTGTGTTGTTGTAATCTCGCATGACCGTTGGTTCTTAGATCGTGTAGCAACTCATATCTTAGCGTTCGAAGGAAACTCTCATGTTGAATGGTTCCAAGGTAACTATGCAGATTATGAAGTTGATCGTAAGCGTCGTTTAGGTATGGATGCGGATCAGCCTCATCGCTTGAAATACAAACCAATTTCTCGTTAATTAAAGTTATAAAGGTAGAATTGAATGAATGCTCATCCAGTAACTCATTATGTAAAAGATAGAGACGTGATTATTAGTTGTCCGCCTGAAAATGTTGAAGTGTGGAATTTACATCCACGCGTTTATTTAGCATTGGATGAAGATGGCTCAGTGGAATGTCCATATTGTGGAGATATTTATAAAATGGATGATCAGGCGTGAAAATTTTAGCAATAGATACATCTACACAAGCTTGTTCAGCTGCATTATATGCAGATGGTGAGTTGATCGAGCGTTATGTGATCGCTCCTCGTAAGCATATTGAATTACTTCAGCCGATGGTTGCTGAAGTAATGGCTGAAGCAGATATAGAGGTAGGTGATTTAACAGGATTGGCATTTGGTGCTGGTCCTGGAAGTTTTGCTGGCTTACGTGTTGCTTGTGCATTTATTCAAGGAATGGGCGTAGCTTTAGGTATTCCTGTCGTACCAGTTTCAACATTGAAAGCAATGGCACAACAAATTTTAGAAACAAATCCTGAGAAAACTGTTTTAGTAATGTTGGATGCTAAAATGAAAGAGGTTTATTGGGGTGTTTATCGTTTAGAAGAGAAAGAAGTTATTTCTATCTTGCCTGAGCAAGTTTCTAAGATTGAAGAGATTCCAAACTTTTCAGGTATCGTAGGATTAGGAAGTATTGTTGGTGCTGGAGATGGTTGGAATGTTGCTCCTAATTGGGTTGAAGCTTTAAATCCTGAGTTTATTGATAAGAATGTTTATCCAAGAGCAGGTGAGATTGCATTGTTATCATTAAATGACTTTGAAAAAGGGATGGGATTGGATGCTGAGCAAGTGTCACCTATCTATCTACGTAACAATATAGCGTTGACGATTGAAGAGCAAAATGCTTTAAAGAAAGAGTCGCAAGAGTAATAGTACATATATAGTGTATTTAAAAGCCTATTTGCATTTTGCAAATAGGCTTTTTTGTTTTTAGGCATTTATAAATGAGTTTTATTTAAGATGATTTATGTGTTTTTGAAGTGTTTTCATCTTTTCTTAGGTTTCTTTAGATTTTTCCTTCAATTATTTTGTTTGTTTTGATGGGGATTCAGGTCTTTTTGGGTGTTATTCCAAAA
>CANRJJ010000097.1 GCA_947630895.1 uncultured Wohlfahrtiimonas sp.
AAACAACATTATGAAAATACTGTCGCTTTAGCTTGTGCTTATATTTGGCTAAAATTATGAATGTTCAACACGCCCTATTAATATATATTTATATTGTTATAAACATTATATTTATTATATTAAATCTTATAAACCAATCACGCCATTATCTGTACGTTTGATCACAACTGTTGCAGCACGAGGGCGGCTTTTTTCATTGTGGTCAGGCCAGCTTGAGAACTGATTCGGGTTTTTAGGATCTGAATTTCCTTCTGCAGGTTCACCAGGATGCTGAATGTTGATAAACATTGTTTTGTTATCAGGCGTAAATGCAATACCTGTAACTTCTGCACCTTTTGGACCTGTTAAGAAACGTTTGAAGTAACCTTCTTCAGGATCAACCACCAACATTTGGTTATTGCCCATGCCAGCATAATCTTTTTGATTCAATGTTGAAGAAGATACGTCTGTTTGAATCCATAACAAGCCATTGTGATCAAATTTCAAACCATCTGGGCTACCGAATAAATCACCACGATTGTTCGCTAAATGATTACGATCTTGAGTTTTATCTTTACCTGCTAAAACTAAGATGTCCCAATCAAAGCTATCTGCCGCAGCATTGCCACCTTTTTCATCCCAATGAATGATGTGGCCAAACAAGTTGTTTGCACGTGGGTTAGCAGCATCAACACCAGGATGACCTTCTTTACCACGGTTGCTATTGTTCGTTAATGTACAGTAAATAGAGCCTGGAACTAATGGGTTCGCAGAGATCCATTCAGGACGATCCATTTTTGTTGCATTCGCAAGGTCAGCAGCTTTACGAGCATTGATCACAACATCACCTTGATTAGTGAAGCCATTTTCTTTCGTTAAACCATTTTCACCATAAACTAATGGCATCCAAGTGCCTGTGCCATCTTCATTGAAGCGAGCAACATACAATGTACCTTCATCTAGCAATTTGCTGTTTGCCTTGCCTTTTGCAGGATCAAATTTCCCTTTTGATACAAACTTATAGATGTATTCAAAACGTTGATCGTCGCCCATGTAAGCAACAACTTCTCCTGTAGGTGCGATTACGATTTCAGCACCTTCATGTTTGAAGCGACCCAAAGCAGTGTGTTTGATTGGTTTAGATGTAGGATCTGTAGGATCGATCTCAACAATCCAACCAAAACGATTGGGCTCATTTGGGTTTTTATCTACGTTAAAGCGATCATCAAATTCATTCCAACGATAGCCTTCATCAGAAGTTGCGATGCCATAACGTTTTTCTAATTCGTTTTGGCCAGCTTTTTTAACAAAAATGTCTGACCAGTTTTCTTCACACGTTAGGTAAGTACCCCATGGTGTTTCACCATTTGCACAGTTTTGCATTGTGCCCAATACAACTTCACCTTTAGGATCTGCTGCAGTTTTCATCAAATCGTTGCCTCTTGCTGGACCTTCGATTGACATTTCTGTTAATGGTGTAATGCGGCGAGCATATTTTGATGGGCGAACAACTTTCCACTCATCGCCATCTTTTTGTACTTCAATCACTGAAATACCCATTGCATTTTGGCTTTTACGAACTTTGTCTAAAGACCAGTTAGCATCGCCATCAGGGAATAGTAAACCATTGTCTACATATTCATGGTTCATAACTAATAAACCATTTGTAGATTTGTTAGCGTCGTTAATAGGGAAGTAAGCCATACCATCATGATGCATGCCTGCTTGTGCAGCTTGTTCATCCGTTGTGTTTGAGCCATCTAATTTGAACTCAGGCATGTTGCCTTCTAAACCAACGCTATCACCCCAGCGGTAGAATACTTTTGCTTCGTATCCTTCTGGAACAATCACTTTATCTTCAGCAGAGAATGGGACTGCTTTAAAGCGAATCAATTCTTCTTTTGATAGTGGTTTTGATGCATTGCCAGCTGCTGGTGCAACTGCTTTAGCAACGTTTGCCAAAGGCAAAGTAAATAAACCTAATAAGCCTGCACCCATACCCGCTTTGCTTAACATGCTGCGGCGTGATAATGGTTTTTCTAAAATTTCAGAAAAAACAGGGTTATTCGTTTCGTTAGTAATTTCGTTTTGTTCGTTAACACAAACTGAAGGTCTGCCCATTAGAATCCTCTCCCAAAGATTTAAATTAATAGTTAGATAAAATCTGATGGCACAGAGAATACGAAACGAATATTGCAGAATTATGACACTGTGAGATATATCTCCTAAAGGAATCCTGAAAGCACAATGATTATTCATTATAATGAACAGATTTTACGGCTTTACAATCGAATTTTTAAAGGAAATGACCATGAATAATGTCCCAAAACCTATTGTTCTTTGTATCTTAGATGGCTGGGGTTATCGCACTGATATGAGATATAACGCTGTATTGGCTGCGGATACACCAAATTTTGAAGAGTTTAAAACAGATGGTGCATGCACTTTATTAAAAACCTCAGGTTTGGCAGTGGGTTTACCAGAGGGACAAATGGGTAACTCAGAGGTTGGTCACATTAATATCGGTGCGGGTCGTGTGGTTTATCAAGATCTCACTCGTATCTCTAAAGCAATTGAAGATGGTGAGTTTGAAAATAATCCAGTTATTTTGAACACTTTGACAGATTTGAAAGAGAGCGGTAAAGCACTGCACATCTTTGGTCTATTATCTGACGGTGGCGTTCATGCTGAAGAATCACACATTCATGCTTTGATCAAAATGGCTGCAAAATTAGGTTTAACTAAAATCTATTTGCATGCTTTCTTAGATGGTCGTGATACATCTCCTCGTTCTGCTGCAACTTATATCGAACGTGCTGAAGCGGCATTTGCCGAAGCGAAAGCAGGTCGCATTGCAACGATTATTGGTCGTTACTATGCAATGGATCGTGACAATCGTTGGGAACGTGTTGAGCAAGCTTATGACTTAGTGAGCCAAGGTTTAGGACAATTTACAGCGACAACAGCTTCAGAAGGTTTAGAAGAAGCTTATGCTCGCGATGAAAATGATGAGTTTGTGAAAGCAACTGTGATTGGCGATGCTGTAAAAATGGAAGATGGCGACTCAGTCATCTTCATGAACTTCCGTTCTGATCGTGCACGTGAATTGACATACCCGTTCACAGAAGATGATTTTTCAGGTTTTGTGCCTAAATATCGTCCTAAATTAGCGCATTATGTTTGTTTGACGGAATATAAAGATGACATTCATGCTGAAATCGCTTTTGCACCACAATCATTGGTAAATGGTTTGGGTGAAGTTTTAGCTGCCAATAATCTAACGCAATTACGCTTGGCTGAAACTGAGAAATACCCACATGTAACTTTCTTCTTTAATGGTGGTCGTGAAGAAGAGTTTAATGGCGAAGGTAGAATCATGGTGAATTCACCTAAAGTTGCGACATATGATCTACAGCCTGAAATGAGCGCACCTGAAGTTGCTGATAATTTAGTGGATGCCATCATTTCTCAAAAATATGATGTCATTATTTGTAACTTTGCAAACCCAGACATGGTTGGTCATACTGGCGTATTCGATGCGATCGTAAAAGCAGTAGAAACTGTCGATGATTGTATGGGTAGAGTTTATGATGCTGTTTTATCTGTGGGTGGTGAGTTAATCGTAACGGCTGATCATGGTAATGCTGAATTAACATGGGATGAAGAAACGAATCAACCACATACAGCACACACTACAGGTCCTGTGCCATTAATCTATTTGGGTCGCCCAGCAACATTATCACCAGATGGCGCTTTAAAAGATATCGCACCAACAATTTTACATTTATTGGGTGTAGAACAACCAAAAGAGATGACAGGTAAAAGCTTAATTCATTTTAAATAATAAAAACGGAGAAACTCAGAATGAACAAGTTTCAAAAATCCTTATTGGCATTAGGCGTATTGTCTTTATTATCTTTTGCAAACAGTGAAAGCTTTGGTTTAACGATTGAGCAAAAGCAAGTGAATGCGCCAATTGTTAATAATGTTGAAGTGGTGGATGAAATCGCACAAGAAAATTTGCCTGTGCAACAGTTGCTATTGTTCGTAAATGTGTATGAGCAGTTAAGAGCAAATTATGTCGAAGAAATCACAGAAGAAACTTTGATTAATAATGCGATTAAAGGCATGTTAAGTGGTTTGGATCCTCATTCTGAGTTTTATGATGCTGAATCGTATGAAAAGGTTCAAGAATTTACAACTGGATCATTTGCGGGTTTAGGCATTGAAGTTGTGAGTGAAGATGGTTTAATTCGCATTATTGCACCGATGGATGGTTCTCCTGCGAAAAAAGCAGGCATTAAGGCGGGCGATTTGATCATTAAGATTGATTCTACAGCTGTGCAATCTGTCGATGTATCGAAAGCGGTGGATATGTTAAAGGGCGAGCCAGGCACAGAAGTTGTATTGACGATTATTCGTGAAAATGAGCGCTCACCGTTAACGATTCCTGTTGTGCGCGATGTGATTAAAACGGAAAGCATTAAAAGTGAATTGATTGATAACGAATTTGGTTATGTTCGTTTAAGCCAATTCCAAGATCGTTCAGCTGAAGAGATGAATAGTGCAATTGCGGAATTGAAAAAACAAGCGCAATCTAAGAAATCAGCTTTGAAAGGTTTGATCTTAGACTTACGAAATAACCCTGGTGGAGTTTTAGATCAGGCAGTGAATATTTCAGATCTATTCTTAGAATCAGGTTTGATTGTTTATACGCAAGGTCGCGATCCTGCTTCTAGAATTGATTTTGTTGCAAATCCAGGAGATGTATTGGAAGGTGCGCCTTTAGTTGTATTAATCAATGGTGGCTCAGCTTCAGCTTCTGAAATTGTTGCAGGGGCGATTCAAGATCAGCGCCGTGGTGTTATCGCTGGAGAGAAAAGCTTTGGTAAAGGTTCTGTGCAATCAGTGGTGAATTTACCTGAAGGACAAGGTATGAAATATACAACTGCTTTGTATTACACACCTGAAGGACGATCCATTCAAGGTGAAGGAATATCACCTAACATTGAATTATTATCTTTGAATGTAGATTCAGAAAAAAATTCAAACTTTATTCGTGAAGAGAATTTAGCAAAACATTTGAATAAAGGCTCAGATAAAGAGCAAACGATCACAACTTTTACACAATCTGAAAAAGCACGCAGTTTAGCAGTTTCAGATAATCAACTTTATGAAGCATTAAATTTATTAAAAAGTTTGATTTTTGTGAAAGAAAACCCCATTCAGTAATCAGCAATTGATTATTCGATCACTCCCAAATGGGAGTGATCTTTTTTGAGAGTAAGCATGGAAAATATAACGGTTCAAGGTGCTCGCACCCATAATTTGAAAAATATTAGTTTAACGTTGCCACGCAATAAGTTGATTGTGATTACGGGATTATCAGGTTCTGGTAAGTCATCGTTGGCATTTGACACTTTATATGCTGAAGGACAAAGGCGTTATGTAGAATCGTTATCTGCTTATGCTCGTCAGTTCTTATCTATGATGGATAAACCAGATGTTGATCATATCGAAGGTTTATCACCGGCGATTTCTATTGAACAAAAATCAACATCTCATAACCCAAGATCAACTGTAGGGACAGTGACAGAGATTTATGACTATTTGCGTTTATTGTTTGCACGTATTGGTGTACCGCATTGTCCTACGCATCATTTAGCATTGCATGCTCAAACTGTGAGTCAAATGGTGGATCAGAT
>CANRJJ010000098.1 GCA_947630895.1 uncultured Wohlfahrtiimonas sp.
CCAAGTAATTCTTGTGCTTGGAGTGATGAATCCATTTATCGAAGATTGGAAGAAAAGTTACAATTTGTTGATGACGATGTTGAGATTATTTTATCCACGTCTAGGCGAACTCCTTCCAAATTTATTCAGTGTTTACCAAAAGATATTATTAATAAAGTTCAAATTATAGATTTTAATTGTGTTGATTCTTCATGGTTGCCAGATCAATTATTAAAAAGTAGAGAAGCATGGATCACAGCAGAATCTATATCGATGGTATATGAAGCTTTAAGTGCTGATTGTGTGGTTAAAACAATTGATGTTGATGGCTTAAAAGGTAAAATAGTGCAAAATATTAAATATTTAGAAAATAATAACCATATTAATCGGTATTCAATAAAACCTAAAAAACTAAACGAATCGGGTAGAATAGCTCGCAAATTAACTAGTTCAGGATTATTGGAATGATAGATCATTTAAAGCAAACAATAACTAAAAGTAGTCTGGTCACCTTTTTATTTATATTAATGATTTGGTCTTATTTGGTAAAAATTGGGTTGTTTAATACTATAGTGACAGCTGCATCACTCTTTGGGATATATGTATTTATTGTTAATCGCTCAAGTACTTGGCAATATCTGAAAGATAGTAGGTTTATATATTTATTTTTATTGATATGGGTGCCTATAATTTTATCAGTAATAAATAATCCATTGCCAGAAGATACATGGAAAGTGGTTCTAAATATTTTACGATTTTTCTTTATTAGTAGTTTAGCGCTATTACTAACTAATGAATCTTTAGACAAAATTAGAAAATGGATATTGATTTTTATAGTGATAATTTCGATAGATGTAATGTTTGAGTGGTTGTTAGGATATCATTCATGGGGGCAAGTAAGAGATCCTATTCGAATGAGAGGGCCCTTTGAACGATATCCTTTGGGTTATTTTATGGGAACCATTGCTCCAATAATTATTTATCAGGTTTATCATGCTTTTGTATCTAAAAATAAGTGGAAATATGTATGGTTATTTTTCGCATTAACCTCAGTGTTAACAGTTTTTGTGGCAGGTTCTCGAGCAGGATGGGTTTCATTAGCTGTTGGCATTGGCTTCTTATTTTTATGGGTGATTATAAAATATAAAAGTTATTTATCTTTCAAAAAAATATCAGTATTTATCATTTTATCAATAGTATTGTGCATAGCTATTTTGCAAATTCCTGTGGTCAATAATCGATTTATGAATCCTAATGGTGCTGCAAGTACAGAGATTGGAAGCTATGAATGGGTAGATAGATTGTCATCTAATCGCTTAGTATTATGGAAATTTGCATGGGATAAGTTTGAGGAATATCCAATTCTTGGGGCGGGAGCAGGGAGCTTTGAACAACAATTTTCTTCTCAGCCTGCAGAATTAAAAAATGGCCATGATAAAGCACATTTTGCACATTTCTTTGGATTGGAAGTGCTATCTGGAACTGGAATTATTGGATTTATTAGTTATATCATAATGTTAGTATGGATATTTAAGATGATAGTACAATCAAAAAAATTTCCAGTATGGTTAGTTGTATCATTTGTCGCCATGATGCCAATTAATATGCATAATGCTTTGTATAGCAGTTTTTGGGCCGTAATATGTTGGATACCATTAATTTTAGGGCTTCGTGAACGATATCTGTTAATGCAAAAAAATCTAATAAATTCTTGAAAACCTATAAAATGACATCATTATTGTATTATCGTTAATTGTAGGGAGAATTATGTTTAAGCGAGTTATATTATGGGCTGTAACGAATATTGCTGTTATTGCTGTCATCACAATTATTTTATCCGTGACTGGTTTGGGTGACGCATTACATGGTGGGCAAGGATTGTTGCCAATGTTAATGGCAGCAGCAGTTGTTGGTTTTGCAGGTTCTATCATTTCATTGTTGATGTCGAAAAAAATGGCCATTCATGGAATGGGTGTTCATGTGATTCAACAGCCTGAAAATAATATGGAAGCATGGTTGGTTGAAACAGTGAGAAGACAGGCTCAAGAAGCGGGTATCGGAATGCCTGATGTTGGTATTTTTGATTCTGCTGATCCTAATGCTTTTGCGACAGGTGCGAATAAAAATGCATCATTGGTTGCTGTAAGTACAGGTTTATTGCATAACATGAGCCAAGATGAGGTTGAAGCTGTATTGGGACATGAAGTTGCGCATATTGCGAATGGTGATATGGTAACTTTGACCTTAATTCAAGGTGTTGTGAATACATTTGTTGTGTTCTTGGCTAACTTAATCGCAGGTGTAATTTCTTCCGCTTTACAAGGTAATAGTGATGAAGAGAGTTCTGAAGAAAGCTCAGGCAATAGCATGGCATACTTTATCGTATCTTTTATCTTGCAGATTGCGTTTGGTTTCTTAGCATCCATGATTGTTGCTTGGTTCAGCCGTCAAAGAGAATTTAGAGCGGATGAAGGTGGTGCTCGCTTAGCGGGTAAATCTAAAATGATTGGTGCGTTACAAGCGTTGCAAAATCAGCATGCAGATGCAGATTTGCCAGGGAATTTAGCAGCATTTGGTATTTCAGGAAAAATGACTAATTTATTTAGCAGTCATCCTCCTTTAGAGCAAAGAATTGATGCTTTGCGTAATGGTAGATAACTCTAATTAATTGAGAGTAAAAAATAGCTCATCATATGATGAGCTATTTTTTTGTGAATATATTTTGAAGTCTTTAAATTTCGTAAGGGTTTTTGATTGATAAAGTTTCTAATATTTCAATCTCAAAACCTTCCATTTCTTCTGCTTCTTCGTCAATGATGTGATCATAACCCAAGAGATGCAATACACCATGAATCACCATATGTGTTAAATGGTGTTCAAAGGTTTTCTCTTGTTCGATCGCTTCTGCTTGTACAACATCTAAACAGATGACTAAATCACCCATAAAATATATAGAAGAGTCTGGTATTTCATAGTTAGCAGGGAAAGATAAAACATTGGTTGGCTTATCTTTGCTTCTATAGTCATTATTCAATGCTTGAATTTCTTCTTCATCCACAAAGCGAATCGTGAGTTCAACTTCATCTTCTTGTACATCGATGAACGATAAAGCGCTATTGACCCAAGTTTCTAATTGGTTTTGTGTAGGAATATTAGGATTTTTTGTTGCATTTTGAACATCTAAAATGAGCTTAGCCATTTTTTGCATCCTCAGCAGCTTGATAAGCATTGATGATTTTTGCGACTAAAGGATGGCGAACCACATCTTTAGAGTCAAAGAAGCTCATTGTGATGCCTTCTACATCGTTTAAAACATTCATCGCATTTTTTAGACCCGATTGAACGTGTTTTGGTAGATCGATCTGTGATACGTCACCTGTGATAACAGCAGTAGAGTTGAAGCCTAAACGCGTTAAGAACATTTTCATTTGTTCAACAGTGGTATTTTGCGCTTCATCCAAAATGATGAAAGCATCATTCAACGTTCTACCACGCATGAATGCTAAAGGTGCGATTTCAATTACGTTACGTTCAATGAGTTTTAATACAGTTTCAAAGCCGAGCATTTCATACAATGCATCATAAAGTGGACGCAAGTATGGATCGACTTTTTGAGTTAAATCACCAGGTAAAAACCCTAATTTTTCACCTGCTTCAACGGCAGGGCGAACTAAAATAATTCTACGGATATTTTGGCGTTCTAATGCATCCACGGCAGAAGCTACGGCTAGGAATGTTTTACCTGTGCCTGCTGGTCCAATGCCGAAGTTGATCGCATTGTTGGCAATTTCATAAAGATATTTCTTTTGATTATCACTACGACCACGAATTAGCCCGCGTTTATTTTTCAAAACGATTTCTTGGAAGTTTTCACGGCTTTCTTCGATAAAAGCATTGCGATCAAATTGAGTGCTATGTAAAGCTAAGCGAACGATATCTTCATTTAAAAATTCTTCAGCTGTTGAATCATACAAATGCTCTAAAAGAGTCAATGCTTCAGGTTCTGCTGATTCGTCTCCAGTGATTTTAAACTTTGGCCCTCGGTTGGCAATTTCTACCGCAAAATGTTTTTCAATAAGCTTTAAATGAGCATTCAAGTTACCGCAAAGGTTGGCAAGGCGTTCATTATTATCGGGAAAAGTGATCTCAAGCATTAATAAGTAATCATCCAAAAATGAGATACATTATACACGTAGCAGAAAGGGAATCTATGCTATTTATATGCTGAAAAGAATGGGTTATACTCAGTCGGGTATTACAATCTTCATTCTAAAATAAGAGAGAATTTGGCGTGGCAATAAATCCAACTCAAACAGATGCAAACCAAACAGCTCAATCGCAAAATCCAAGCCTAATAAGATTAATGCAAAATACGCTTGTTAGAACGTTATTGGCTAAATCCATTATTACTTCAGAGCATGTTGATCGTGCCGATACGTTGATGAAAGCAGATAAGTGTTCTTTCGTTAAAGCGTTATTGACGATGAATATTTCAGCCAATGATATTTATAAAGTCACTCAGGAGATTTCAAATGTCCCTCGGTTTGATTTGAGGGCTTTAGATCCGACTAAAAAACCGCCTGAGTTACTCTCCACGGAAGAGATGGAGAAAAATCTTGTTTATCCATTACGATTAAAAAATGGATCATTGTATATCGCAGTAGCTGATCCAACCGATCAGCGCATGCTAGAAACATTAAGATTTAAATCTCGCGCAATTATTGAACCTATTTTAGTTTCTCCTGCGCAATTAGTTTCTCAGTTTCAGTCACAAGGTGGCGTGAATCGCGAGAAAATGCAAAATCTGTTTAGTCAGATGGAAAAGGCTAAGCCAGAAGAGAAGAATGAGCAAGATACTGCGACAACCTTTGATCTATTAAGTGAGACAGATAATTCACCGATTGTTAAATTTATTAATGGTGTATTGGCGGATGCGATTAATAAAGGGGTTTCGGATCTTCACTTTGAACCATATGAACACAGTTATCGTGTACGATTTCGTTTAGATGGTGTATTGCAAGCTGCATATGCGCCACCAGAAAGCTTTAGAGATCAGATTGCTGCCCGTATTAAAGTTATGTCGCAATTGGATATTACTGAAAAACGCGTGCCACAAGATGGACGTATCAAGGTCACACTTAAAGGGAAAGTTATAGATTTCCGTGTGAGCGTTTGTCCAACCCTTTGGGGTGAAAAAGTTGTTATGCGTATTTTGGACAGCTCGGCAGCAAACTTGAATATTGAAATTCTAGGTTTTACAGACATTCAAAAGAAAAATATTTTTGATGCTATTGCTAAACCTCAAGGGATGATCTTAGTAACAGGCCCTACGGGTTCTGGTAAAACAGTTACGTTATATACCTGTTTGGGAATTTTGAATCAGCCAACGACAAATATTTCAACGGCGGAAGATCCTGTTGAAATTAACTTGGAAGGCATTAATCAGGTCCCTGTTAATCCTAAGGTTGGCTTAGACTTTGCTGCGGCATTGAAGTCATTCTTACGACAAGATCCTGACATAATCATGGTGGGTGAGATTCGAGATCTGGAAACCGCTGATATCGCGATTAAAGCCGCGCAAACGGGTCACTTGGTACTATCGACGCTACATACTAACTCAGCGCCAGAAACATTAACGCGATTAATCAATATGGGTGTTGAAACCTTTAATATTGCCTCCACTGTACATTTGATTATTGC
>CANRJJ010000099.1 GCA_947630895.1 uncultured Wohlfahrtiimonas sp.
GCTGATTTTTTTTAAAAGTGTCTCATAAGAAAAACCTCGATGAAAATACCGAGGTTTATCAGCGATCTGAAGCCACATTAACTAAATGTGGCTTTTTTATTATGTAAAAACTTTCATAATCTAGCTTATAATCTCTATCATTATTTTAATAATAGAGGCTTCTGTGAAACAAAGAACACTACGCTTATTATTCATAAGTTACGTGATTCCAACACTTGGCGCAATGCTAATTAGTGGCACATATCAACTCATTGATGGCTTTTTTATCGGGCATTTTATTGGTCCTGAAGGTTTGGCGGGTGCCAATATTGGTTGGTCATATATCACATTGCTATTGGGTTTTGGTTTACTGGTTGGCGTTGGCACAGGCAGCTTATACTCCATTGCCAAAGGCGCAGAAGAAGATGAAAAAGCCAAAAATATCATTGGTCAATCATTAACCCTCATTATTCTCCCTGGGATTCTATTCGGAATTTTACTATATGCATTGGCACCCACTTTAGTTTATATGCTGAGTGAACCCGAATACAGAGTCAGCCAAACATTCGTCACCACCGCCTATATGGCGATAGATTTCATTCGTGTATTTGCCGTAAGTTCTCCTCTTGTGATTGGCAGTCTTGCCTTGCCTTTTTTAGTGCGCAATATGGGGCAACCTTATAGAGCAACGATCTATATGGCAATCGGTGTTTCCATTAATATCTTATTTTCATATCTCTTTATTGTGGTGTGGGAAATGTCCATTTTTGGTGCCGCGATTGCCAATATTATTGGTGAGTCTTGCGCTATGTTTCTGGGGCTTTACTACATCATTTGCCAAAGTGGTGAATCATTAAAACTTCGACATTTCAAACCAAATTTTTCATTGATCAAAGATATTATTGTCAATGGCGCATCAACCTTCTTTATGTACATTTACGTCGGTTTCATCATGATGCTTCATCACATTATGCTGGTTAAATATGGCGGTACAGTTGCTGTTTCTGCTTACACGATCACAGGCTATATCATCATGATCTATTACCTTGGCATGGAAGGCATTGCCAATGGTGTTCAGCCCATAATTAGCCGTTTATATGGTCGTGAAAATTATCTATCTACGCGCGTCATTATTAGAATGATGGCCTTTGTCGGTATGGCTTATGGCATTCTACTCACACTCTTACTCCAAATCTTTCCTTATTTTTTCTCTAGCCTTTTCACAAATGATGAGGAACTTCTAAAAGTCACCACTCATGCCATCTATTATCATTTACCATTGCTTTTCTTAGAAGGTGTTTTTGTCATGGTGACGGTTTTCTTCCAAGCCATTGGTGAAGGTACAAAAGCTTTAATTATCTCTGTCGGTAATTTATTCATACAAGTGCCATTCTTATTTATTCTGCCAAACTTCTTACAACTTGATGGCGTTTGGATCAGCATGCCTTTGAGCTCTTTAATCCTTGTCATCCCCGTCATTTATTGGGCTTATAAACGTTATCGATTAATTTCATAACTCATATTCATATTTTAGGATTAACAATTCGATTTTATTTTTGTACTATCAAGCTAATACATTTTATTTGGCATAGCCAAAATTTTATTTAATCAAGAAAGGATAGTTATGAAATTTAGTAAAATCACATCTTTAAGCATTGCTGTTTCACTTATGATGATGGGTAGCTTACAAGCTCGTCCATTGGATGAAATCCAATCTTCTGGCACGTTAAAAGTTGGTGTTCCTGCTGACTATGCACCTTTAGCTTTTTATGACAAAGAGAAAAACTTAGTAGGCTTTGACGTTGATCTCATCAATGATTATGCAAAATCTCAAAATCTTAACGTAGAGTTTGTCTTGACCTCATGGCCGACAGTTAGCCAAGATCTTAAAGCGGATCAATTTGATGTTGCGGTTGGTGGAATAACTTATACAGATAAGCGTGCAGCAGAATTCTTCTTAACAGATGAAATTGTTCCGAATGGTAAAATTGGGCTTGCTCGTTGTAGCATTTCAGAAGAAATTGACAGCTTTGAAAAGATCAACCAACCTAAAGTGACATTAGTGGTTAATCCTGGTGGCACAAATGAATCTTTCGTGAATGAACGCATTAACAAAGCCAACGTTGTGCGTGTAAAAGATAACTTTGACAACATTCAAGCACTGCGTGATCAAACGGCGGATGTGATGATCACTGATCTCATTGAAGGAAAATACTACCAACATACTGAACCAGGTGTGCTTTGTATGGCAACGACTGAACCATTCACAGGAACAGAAAGCTATAAAGCTTATATGGTGAATCAAGATGATGGCAAATTACTAAACAGCTTGAATGGTTGGTTAAAAAATACTGATTTAAAACCACTTCAAGATAAATGGGGCATGTAATTCATACCCAATAACGGCATATTCAATTATGCCGTTAGCACATTTTCATCGCTAAACGGTTCAAATTCACTTTCCTCATCGGCCAATCTGGCAAAAACTGTGTCATTAGTGCTTTAAAGCGATGATTATGGCTTCGTTCAAATAAATGAACCAATTCATGCACCAAAACATATTCCAAAGATTCAACTGGGTACTTTGCCAATTCAGTATTTAACCAAATGCGTTTAGCCACAGTATTACAAGTACCCCATCTCGTTTTCATCTTCTTTAAACGCCATTCTGATGCTTTCACCTGCATATGATTTTCCCATTCCAGCATCATATTGGGAATCACTTTATTGAGTTCATTGCGATACAAAGCATCCAATAATTTCTCTCTGTATTCTGTAGAACTCTCTTCAGACATTTGTAAAACAATCTCTTGATCACAAAT
Source organism: uncultured Wohlfahrtiimonas sp. (assembly GCA_947630895.1). GTDB lineage: Bacteria > Pseudomonadota > Gammaproteobacteria > Cardiobacteriales > Wohlfahrtiimonadaceae > Wohlfahrtiimonas. The sequence goes on from CANRJJ010000099.1 coordinate 2,802, forward strand.
GACAGCTTGAGCAATCCTATACCCTGTTTCCACTTTTAAAATATAAGCCTTACCCCAAAGATAATGAGTTTCCCCTGCATCATAATTATTTGGCTCAACATTCGGTAATGCTTCAAGTTTGCCTTGTTGAGTTTTCACCCAAGACAAATGAGTCAGCAAAGTTGTCTTAACTTGCTCCTTAGTCAATCTTTTCGGCACACTCACATGCGCTTTCCCATCTTTTTTCACTCGAATATAGAGGTTTTTAATCGGCTTTGTGTGCAATATAAACTCTACATCTTCGATGATTAATACTGTTTCTTTCGCCATTGCTAGATTAGTTATCCTCACTGATCAAATATTGATCAAAATAAAAGAAGATCTTTTATATCCTTTATTCTCAATAAGTTAATAAAGTTATAAAAAGATCTTCACTTTTTCTTCACAATTTTATCCACAGGTTATTTGGATAACATTGGGATACCACTATGAAAACGAAATACAGCATCAGGCGTTAAAATCGCTTCTTTTTCCATTTCACCGTAAAACACAACGCGATCTTCAATTGATTCGCCCGCATATTTTTCCGCAAGTTTTAAATAATCTTGATAATGCCTACCTTCAGACTTGATCAACGCCATATAAAACTTAGAAAGTTCTTCATCCAAATGTGGTGCAACTCGGAAAAATCGTTCACAAGAACGCGCTTCTATATAAGCGCCCACAATCAAAATATCCACCAATCGTCCTTTCGGTGTTTTGCGCAAATGCTTCAATAAGCGTTCCGCATATTTTGATGCTTCTAGATAAACATATTTCACTTGGCGTTTTTTCATAATCGCTGCCACTTGTTCAAAATGACGCAACTCTTCACGCGCTAAGCGAGACATCTTATGTTGCAAATCTTCTAGCTCTGTATATTTCATGATGAGATTCAGTGCCGTAAACGCTGCTTTCTTTTCACAGTTGGCATGATCTATCAATAATATTTCGAGATTTTCAGGCTTCTTTGCTTCTTCAATCCATTCTTTGGGTGTTTCGCATTGCAAAAATGTTTCGATTTCAGGTAACAACTCCGCCATTACTCACCTTTAACTAAAGCCTGTAAGTAAATAATGATGGCATTTGACTCATATAACCAAATTACAGATTGATCCTCATTCACAATATACAAACAAGGGACTTGGCGTTTTCCACCTTCATTGATTAATCTTGTTTCAGCCGCTTTATCAACCAAAACATCAACCAACTCAATTTTTAAATTTAAGCGACGAATTTCACGACGAACTTTCACGCAAAATGGGCAAGCATTAAACTGATACAACTTTAAATTTTTCGTTGCTTCATCTAATTTTCTTTGCTCTTCAATCGAACGAATCATGGGTGCTGGCGCAGTTGCTTTATCCAAACCCAAAATAATTTTACCCAAAACCCAACGAATTGCTTTCATGACTTCTCTTCCCTTTTCATCAACATTCAATGTCTAACTTAATGATTATGCTCTTTTCAAACATAATCTCGCTAACCAGCAGATCAGCATGATACTCAATACAAAGATAAATACACCAAAAATAATCATCATATATTCGGCCATATTCAATCCCAAAAATTGCCATGAGTCTTCACCACAAATACCTGTTTGCATAAAATGTGATGGAAACCATTTATGCATCGGTAAACCTAGTGGAAAATGCGCTTCATTAATAGAGCAGCTACTTGTAAAAGGATTATAATCGGGACGCAAACGATCCAACGTGATCATTTCTAAATTCAAGCTCCAGAGAAATCCTTGAATCATTGCCCACAATGAACCCACATAACCAATCACTTTAAAGACAACATTTTTAGGGTAAATCGCTGCAATGAATGCAAAGAATGCTATCGCAATCATAGCAAAGCGGATATAAACACACATCTCGCAAGGTCTTTGCCCCAAATGTTCTTGGAAGTAATAAACCGCTACTAATTCCAAAACTAATGCCGTTAATCCACCGATAATCCATAAAGTACGATGATCTTGCCAACGAGCTATCGTTTGCCACCATGATTTTTTTTCATTTGTATGAACCATATAATTATTCTTCTTTTGGTGTTTGTAATGTTTTAATGATTGTTTCTAACTCAGCCACACGAGCTTTTAAATCATCCACTTCTGCACGAGTTTTTAAAAGAATTTTTTGTTGAATCTCAAACTCATCTTGTTTCACAAATTGGAAATTTGGTAAAACATTTTCTAATTGTGACTTCACTGTTCTATCAATTTCTTCGTGCATATTTTTTAAGCCTTCAGGCAAAGAATCTTGGATTTTACCTGCCATGTTTTGTAAGAAATCTTTTGGCATAATGCCCTCTCAGTTTTTAATAAATGCCACATTATACGCTAAAGCTAAATTGCATCGTACCTCTAATAAAAAA
>CANRJJ010000100.1 GCA_947630895.1 uncultured Wohlfahrtiimonas sp.
TAAAAAGAACTCGTTCTATTAATAAATTCACATTTCGCAAGAACTTCAAAATTAAACCAATTGCTTTATCTTTAATCGTTGCATTTGGTGTAACAGCATGTGGTGGCAGTGATGATACAGAACAATTGACCATCTATTCTGATGTACAAGACTGTATCAGCAACAATCCAAATATGGCAGCTGAATGTCGTGTAGTTTATGAGAGCGCTGTTCAAGAGGCGATTGAAACAGCTCCTAAATATGCAACGATTGAAGAATGTACGGCTGATTTTGGCTTAGAAAACTGCCAATCTGTATCACAAGCAGCAAGCTCCATTGAAAATCCTGCTGTAGCAGAAACTCAACAAGCAGCTTCAGGTGGTGGTGGATTCTTCATGCCATTACTAGCAGGCTATATGATGGGTAAAATGATGAGCGGCATGGGCGCAAATAACAACATGGCACACAAACCTGTTTATTCTCCTAAAGATGCTAATGGTCGCCCTACTAACTTTTATGACAGCACAGGTAAAAGTTATGGTGCAGCACAATCTGGCCGTACAGTTTCTGTACCTAAAAATGAAATTAAATCAAAAGCTGCTGGCACAGTACAACGCGGTGGTTTTGGAAAAATGGTTTCTCAACAGCGCTTAGCAACAGCTCAAAAGCAAAATACTCAACGCTCAGCAACATCTAGATCAACTGGTCGTTCAACTTCTTTTGGTGGTTAATCATTCATGAAAAGAGTTGCGATTACGCCAAGATCTGATTGGCAAGAGAAAGCCGTGGAATACGGCTTTTATTTTCATACAATGTATGATGAGCCTTATTGGAGTGAAGATCATTATTATGAATTCACTGAAAAAGAGATTGATGAGCTAGAAGATGCCACCAATGAGCTGCATCAAATGTCATTGGAAGCAGTGGATTTAGTTGTTAACAATGAAGCTTTATTGAAAAAGTTCCGCATTCCTGAAAATGTATGGGATTTTGTGACTGAATCTTGGAGCAAAAAAGAGCCTTCTTTATATGGCCGCTTTGACTATGCTTATGATGGTAAAGCCGCACCAAAGATGTTGGAATACAATGCGGATACGCCAACTTCTCTTTATGAAAGCTCATTCTTCCAATGGATTTGGCTAGAAGATCAGATCAACAATGGAAAATTACCTGAAAATGCTGACCAATTTAACAGTATTCAGGAAAAACTGATTGATCGTTTTGTACATTTTAAAGAATGGCATGGTATCTCAAAACTACACTTTAGCTGTTATACAGACACGGAAGAAGATCGTGGTACTGTTCAATACATGCAAGATTGTGCATCAGATGCAGGCTTGGCCAATGAATTTGTTTATATCGAAGATATTGGCATCACAGAACAAGGGCAATTTACAGATGTTGATGATGCTTTAATTCGTAGCATTTTTAAATTATATCCTTGGGAATTCATGTTCCGTGAAGAGTTTGCGAATTATTTAGACAGCCGTAAAACGTTATGGATCGAACCAGGTTGGAAGAGCATTTTATCCAATAAAGCGATTTTGCCTTTATTATGGTCAATGTTCCCAAATCATCCTAATTTATTGGAAAGCTATTTTGCAGAAGATAGCAAAGCCAGCAATCTATCAACATACGTGAAAAAACCACTATTCTCTCGTGAAGGTGCAAACATTTCTATTGTTGATCGAGGCTCTATCATCTCTGAAATTGATGGTCCTTATGGTGAAGAAGGATTCATCGTGCAAGATTACTATCCATTACCCAAATTTGATGGTAATACAACTTTAGTGGGAAGTTGGGTGATTGGCGATCAATCTGCTGGTATCTGTATCCGTGAAGATAAAGAGATTATTACTCAGGACTTATCGAGGTTTTATCCTCATGCAATTATTGGTTAATCATTAGGAGCAAGGATTATGAGCATAGATTTATATGAAATTCGTTCTTCAATCATTGGTGAAAATTTTCCAATTAAAAGAGCGCTTCCTCAAAAGCAGTTAAGAAATATTGGTCATTGGGTGTTTTTAGATCATGCAGGCCCTGTTCGTTTACAAGCTGATGAAAATTTCGATATCGGTGCTCATCCTCATATCGGCCTACAGACTTTCACATGGATGCTGCAAGGAGAGATCATTCACAATGACAGCTTAGGCAGCGACCAAGTAATTCGTCCATACCAAATTAATCTAATGACCGCAGGACATGGTATAACTCATACAGAGCTTAGCCATCCTGACAGTTGCGAGTTACATTTGGCTCAATTATGGATTGCTCTACCTAAAGATAAAGTTGATATTGCACCTGATTTTAAACATTATGATGAAATCCCATATATTCAACATAAAGATTATGATCTGCACGTGCTTGTTGGCCAATATAACGATCACATTTCTCCCGTTGAAATGCAAAGTGATCTTATGGCTTTAGATATTGTTAGCAACAAGGCAACTTCTATCACGCTGCCATTAAATCCTAAATTTGAATATGGTTTGTTGCCCTTAGAAGGCTCTTGTCACATTGATGAACAAATCATTGATCCTAATACTGTGGCAAAAATTTCTCATGGCAAAAATTCCATCACGATTTCATTAGAAGAAGATAGCAGGATTTTATTGATTGGTGGAGAACCTTTAGAAGCACCTCCATTAATTTGGTGGAACTTTGTCGCATGGGATCAACCCACTATAGAAAAAGCATTGTCTGATTGGAATAATCATTCAGATCGCTTCCCTCCTGTTCAATACGAAGGAAAGAGTAAACCCTTGGTTGCGCCTGAATTAATCGGTAATTTAAGATCTCATTAATCACACATAAACCAAAAGCCCTAATAAAATTATTAGGGCTTTTTTATAACTAGATCATTAAAAAATTAATCCCAGCCTTTCTTTTTTCTAAATACATATGGCATAAGCGACAGTAATCCTAAAAATGCCAAAAATGCGCCAATCCATACTGCTGATAAATATCCATAACCTAATGTTATGGTTAATCCGCCCAAATATGATCCACCACCAAAACCAATATTAATTACCCCTGTATGCACTGCATTGACCATTGGCCCAGGATGAGCAACACTCACAACTCTTGCCATCATTGCAGGATTCATAGGCACACCAGATAAACCAACAAATACGATAAAGAGTATGGTTAGCCAAGCATATTCTGCAAACAGCGCCATACTAATCAAAGAAACAGTTAATACTGATAAACCTAATACCATTATTTGTAGGCTATATTTATAAGCATATTTTGCCACTACAATATTTCCAATCACATTGGCTAAGCCATATAACATCAAAATAAATGGAATAACTTTGATATCTAAATGAGTGACATATTTTAAAATAGGCACAAAGTAGCTAAATGCAGCAAAACTCGCACCTAAAATCAAACAACTTGTTAAACAGGCTTTCCAATAGGCTAATTTTTTAAATGCTGCCATTTCATTAATAGACTCTGTTTCTTTGTGATTATTTAAATGCGGCACCATAAAAATCAAAGCAAACCAACATAAAAATACCATTACAGCAACAATACCAAAACTGATTTTCCAACCAAAATACTCGTTCACAATCGTTGCAAATGGCACTCCGAATACATTGGAGATCATAAACCCACCAATGACTACAGCTGCTGCACTTGGGATTTTTTCACGAGGTACGATGGACATACTGATTGCCAGCGACAAGCTTAAACAGCCTGCACACAACACACCAATAATGACTCGTATGGCGATTAAAATGCCATGACTTTCGTTGAATGCACTTAATCCCTGAACGAAGGCATACAAAAATAATAATGTTAATAAAGTTGGTCTATATGGTGCTTTAAACTTTAAAAAGAAATATGTTAAAACTGGGCCACCCAACATGACACCAAAAGCAAAGTAAGAGATTAAATGCCCCACTTGCCCAATTGAAATATTAAAACTCTCAGATAATGATGTCATCATTCCTGCGACCATAAGCTCTGAAGTACCAATAGAAAAAATGGCTAACCCCAAAACATAAACTACAAACGGCATATTTGTTCCTTATATCAAAATGTTAATATAAATCTAAATACGCGAATCATTATTCACCTAGTATTTCAATATTGGCTCAATTATTATTATTTTATAGTCAGGCACAGTTAAACCGACACAATGCCTGTTGAATTTCTCTTTATATTAGGACGAGTAATTATTCGTTATTTAGCCCGCAAACACTCACAAGCCAATCTATCCAATGATGAATAAATTAGTGATTTATGAATATGTACGAGTAGTGTAATGTCAGATCGACATTAAATTTTTAACTTGCTTATCAAAAGATGTGTGGATCTGATGATAAATTTTTCATGCTACAGCGAAGAGATCACTGTAATTCTGAGAACGCGATAATAGCTACTATTAGCTAAAAGGTCAAATATTTTTTACAAGATATTAAAAAGCTCTTGACAACCTACTCAAGAGCCTGAAAATACATTTAAATTCAGTAAGTTATTTCAAATACAGATTAAATGATTTACGCTGAAAATTATCTTCTGCCAAAGTAAAATCTAGTGGCAAAGTTGCCAAGTCTTCAACATATACATCGAGCATAGGATTTTTAGTGCGATCAATATGCTTAATGTATGTATTACATTCAGGGCAACTCTCTGCTTTCATCACAGATTCCTGTCCTTCAACTGTCAACAACTCAATGCGCCCTGTATTTGAACAATTATGACAGGTTGAACGCACTTTATGCCATTTAGTTTCACATGAATTACAGACCAAATAACGCAATCCATTATCCATTGGATCAATCACACTCGCGATCGGCGCATCGTCACACATTGGGCAATGGCGGAAGCTCTGCTCTACTGCTAGCTTTGGTAATTCTGCCAAAGTTGCACTTTTCACATAGATGATCTTCAAAGCCATAGACATGAATAATTGAAATTCTTTTTGAATTTCTAAGTCTGTATAACCCAATAATGCACGAGAATGTTCTAGCAATGCTTCATCAGATAATTCTGACAATTGTTGAACAATCGCTTTAACTTCTGCCGTTAAAGTTTCTTTCGCCAACTCTGTTACTAAGCCTTTTAAGATGTTTGGGAAATATGCCAATAATTCATCATCTTTTAAAAATGGATGATTAGCATTTAAAACAGGTGCTTTAATGTCACTACTTTTAAAAACTGAGCTTGCAACTTT
>CANRJJ010000101.1 GCA_947630895.1 uncultured Wohlfahrtiimonas sp.
TATGACATAGTAGTGCTTGTCAAAGGGAACGTTTCCCTAGATAATCGTGAGCTGTTACATCAATCATTGAAACAACATTGGGAGAAAGTAGAGAAGTTGTGAAAACAATTTTAATTGGTTTGATTAAAATGTATCAACTGTTTTTGAGTCCATGGGTGGGGCAACAATGTCGCTTCACACCATCGTGCTCAAATTACTCTATTGAAGCTATACGAAAGCATGGCGCGATCAAGGGTTGTTGGCTCACATTCAGGCGATTGATTCGTTGCCATCCGTTTTGTGATGGTGGTGAAGATCCTGTTCCGTAGAATCTTTTTTGTTAATTTATGAGTTTATAAGATATTACTATGCAAAATAATCGATTAATACTCTGGGCGATCTTTGGATTGCTTGCCTTTATGATTTTTAATAAATGGCAAACAGCAAATTTACCCAAAGCTCCTCAGGCAGTAGAAACTGCGCAAATCTCTCAAGGATTACCTTCTGCAAATGATGGTTCTGTTCCGACAGTTAATTCACCGAATGCAGTGATCCCTAATTCTGTTGCGACAGAAGCAAAAACGATCACAGTAGAAACTGATGTTTACTCTATCAATATCACATTGGCTGGTGGTGACATTACAGATGTGAAATTGTTGAACTACTCTGAAAGTTTAGAAAAGAAAGATGTACCTTTTGCATTGCTTTCATCTGATCCAGCAAGATTGTTTGTGAGCCAAACGGGTTTAATTGGTGCTCAAGGTAGCGCTAGTTTCTCTCATACAGAAACAGTATTTAATGCAGAAAAAGAGCATTATAAATTAGCAGATGGCGAAGATACTTTGCTTGTACCGATCTCATATACAGATCCTGCAACAGGTTCTACGTTGACAAAGATTTATGAATTCAATCGTGGCAGTTACAATATTGGTTTTACACAACAAATTACCAATAACTCATCAGAGCCATGGGTTGGTTTAAATTATTTACAGTTACTTCAAAAAGATCCTAAAGCTAGCGGCCATTTGATGGGTGCATCAAGCTATACAGGCCCTGTTTTCTCAATGGGTGAAGAATCTTATAAGAAAGTACCTTTTGATAAGTTAATTGAAAAAGCACCAGCAATCACACAATCAGGTGAGCGTGGTTGGGTTGCTATGATTCAACAATACTTCACATCAGCATGGTTATCTTTAGATCCTGCTGCTCATACAGTAGAAGTGGCTAAGTTACCTGGTGATTTGGCAATGATTCGTTTAATGGATAGCAATACAGTATCTGTACCTGCAGGCGAAACATACGAATTTAAAAACAGCTTATATTCAGGCCCTAAAATCAAGAAAGATTTAGTGGCTGCGGGTGAATATACTGATGCTGATGGTAAAGAAGGTAATGCGAAATTACAATTAACATTAGACTATGGTTGGTTTAGCCCAATTTCTGCGGGAATGTTGTGGGTTCTAGAATTTTGGCATGGTTTAGTTGGTAACTGGGGTTGGGCAATCATCTTGTTAACAGTAACAGTTAAGTTGATCCTTTATCCTTTGTCTGAAAAAGGCTACCGCTCAATGGCTAAAATGCGCCATTTAGCACCTGAAATGCAACGTTTGAAAGAGTTGTATGGCAGTGATAAGCACAAAATTGGACAAGAAACAATTGCACTTTATCGTAAAGAGAAAGTGAACCCAATGGGTGGTTGTTGGCCAATGTTGATCCAGATCCCAATCTTTATTGCATTGTTCTGGATGTTGCAAGAAAGTGTTCAATTACGCCAAGCGCCATGGATTCTATGGATTCACGACTTAGCGATTATGGATCCTTACTTCATTTTACCGATCCTTATGTGTGGCACGATGTTTGTTCAACAAATGTTTAACCCACCACCACCAGATCCAATGCAAGCAAAAATTATGAAGTTCATGCCGTTAGTGTTTGGTTTCATGTTCTTATGGTTTGCATCAGGTATCGTTTTATACTGGATCGTGAACAACTTGTTAACAATTTTACAGCAGTGGATCATCAATCGTCGTATTGAAGCTGCTCAAAAGAAAACAGCTTAATTCTTAAGTTTATTTGAATCGAAATCTCCTATAATGGTAACGTTGTAGGAGATTTTTTACATGAGGAAATTATGAAAGAGACAACAATTGCAGCGATTGCATCAGGTACTTCTATCGGTGGCGTTGGCATTATTCGTTTATCAGGGCCAGAAAGTTATGCGATTGCACAGCAAATTTGTCATAAAGAATCTTTGGTTGCGAGACATGCAACATTCACACAATTTTATAATGCAGCTGATGAAGTGATGGATGAAGGGATTGTAATCTATTTTAAAGGTCCAAATTCGTTCACAGGTGAAGAGTGTGTTGAGTTACAAGGTCACGGTGGATTGGTTGTCTTAAATCGCTTGTTAAAGCGTTCTTATGAGCTTGGTGCTGTGCCTGCAAAAGCAGGTGAGTTTACAGAACGTGCTTTCTTGAATGGTAAGTTAGATTTAGTTCAAGCTGAAGCCATTCATGACTTGATTATGAGTCAAAGTGAAGCGCAGGCAAAAGCAGCAATGAATTCCTTATCAGGTCAGTTTTCAGCAAAAACGAGCAAAATCAGTGAAGCTTTGATTCACTTGCGTGTATATGTTGAGGCTTCAATTGATTTCAGTGAAGAAGATATTGATTTCATTTCTGATGGTAATGTATTGGCTCGTTTAACAGCAGTTGAAGATGAGATTCAAGCCTTGTTACAAAGTGCGAATCAAGGAAAACTATTGACTGATGGTTTGACTGTAGTATTGGCTGGAAAGCCGAATGCCGGTAAATCGAGTATTTTGAATGCATTATCAGGTGAAGAAAGTGCAATTGTGACAGATATTGCAGGCACAACGCGCGATACATTGAAAGAAAGCATTATTATTCATGGCTTACCACTAAATATTATTGATACCGCAGGATTGCGTGAAACCAATGATGTGATTGAGCAGGAAGGTATTCGTAGAACGCGTGAAGCGATGAAAAAAGCAGACTTGATTCTTTGGATACATGACGACCAAGATCAAGATGCTGAAAAGGATGAGTTATTAGAATCGCTCGCAATACCTGTATTACATGTAAGAAATAAAGTAGATTTAACTGGAAAACCTGTGGGACAAATTGATAATATTATTTCTTTGTCGGCTAAGCAGAATTTAGGTGTGGATTTATTGAAAACGGCAATTGTTGAAGTTGTACAATTTCAGCCGAATCAAGGCACTTTTAGTGCGAGAGAGAGACATTTGTTCGCTCTTAAAGATAGTTTAGAGCATTTAGCAGTTGCAAAAGAGTTATTGCAAGCAGGGCATAGTATTGATTTAGTTGCCGAAGAAATACGTTTGGCGCAGGATGATATAGGTCTAATTACTGGTCGTTTTACAACAGATGAGTTGTTAGGTGAGATATTCTCTAGCTTTTGTATTGGTAAGTAGTTTAAAAAATTGACTACTTATCGACAACTTTATGAATGGTCATGATTGTTTGAATTTTTTTGAGAAAAAAAATGATTGGAGTATTATAGTTGCGGTTGTCTAGTTGAGACTCACCATTTTAACAGGTGAGTTCATTAAAAAAAATGGGACGGATATGAAGAAATTTGATGTATTAATCATAGGTGGTGGCGTTTCTGGGACGTCGCTTTTGTATCAATTGTGTCGTTTTACAGACCTTCAAAATATAGGCTTGATGGAGCAGTATAGCGAGATCGCTTCTGTAAACTCACAAAGCTTTAATAATAGTCAGACCATTCATAAAGGCGATATCGAAACTAACTATACGTACGAGAAGGCAGAGGCAACAAAGCGTACGGGTAATATGATCGTAAACTACGTTACTAAATTGGATCCTGAAGAGCGTGATGGCATTGTTGCTAAATATCCAAAAATGGTTTTGGGTGTTGGTAAAGAAGAATGTGATGGCTTGCGTGCTCGTTTCGAAGAATTTAAACCTCTTTTCCCAAATTTAAAAGCTTTGGATCGTGAAGGTATTCGTGAAATTGAGCCTAAAATCGTAGAAGGCCGTGCGGAAGATGAAGAAATTTTTGCTCTAGCTGCGACAGATGAATACGTTGCTTGTAACTATCGTGCATTGTCTGAATCTTTTGTGAAACATGCCAAGATCGCTGCTGAAGAGCGAGGTGCAGATTGCGATATTATGATGTCTACAAAAGTTGTGGATATTAAAAAAGTTGGTGATGTATTTCAGGTTTATACGAATAACCCAAAAATTGGTGTGGTAGAAGCTAAATACGTTGTGGTTTCAGCTTGTGGTCACTCGTTGTTGTTTGCTCATAAAATGGGCTATGGCTTAGATTTAGCGTGCTTACCAATGGGCGGTTCTTACTACTTCACACCTGAGGTTTTACAAGGTAAGGTTTATACCGTTCAAAATCCTAACTTGCCATTTGCTGCTGTACATGGTGATCCTGATATTGCTGTTCCAGGTAAAACTCGTTTTGGACCAACGGCTATTGCACTGCCTGTTTTAGAGCGTCGTAATCTTAAAACTTTCTGTGATTTTTGGAAGGTATTTAGCTTAGCGCCAAGTACATTGTCTGCTTTGTGGAAATTGTTAAAAGTTAAAGATATTCGTCAATATACTTTTACAAATTTCTTATATGAAATCCCGTACATTCGTGAGCGTTTATTCTTGAAAGAGATGAAGAAAATCATTCCTTCATTGACGATTGAAGATGTGAAATTTGCACGTGGATTTGGTGGTATACGTCCACAAGTGATTGATAAAAATCAACGTAAATTAATCATGGGTGAAGCGAAAATCAATCCTGGAAATGGCATTGTATTTAACATGACACCTTCGCCAGGTGGAACTTCATGCTTAGGTAATGCAGAAAAAGATATGTATTTAATCGCTAATTTCTTGAAATGTAATATCAATAAAGATGCATTTGATGAAATTTTATTGAGTGGTGAAGTTGATCTCTTAACGATTACACGTCCTGATGAAGAATCATTGGTAGAAATTTAAAATAAAAAGCCGCCTTAAGCGGCTTTTTTGTTGATCTTAATAAAGGCATATATTATTTACATATAATTTGATAAATAAATTATATGTGGAGTTATCACAAAATGTGACCTAGAATAATCAATATTAT
>CANRJJ010000102.1 GCA_947630895.1 uncultured Wohlfahrtiimonas sp.
GTTTGGAGTGAAGCCAAAAATCTTTGAGGGATTTTTTGTGAGCCATCCATCGCGATTTGTGCTGTTTGATGTTTTAACGCACTGTTTTCGAAGCGATGAATGAGCTGTTTTGCATATTTGTCTAAATCGACACCTTCTACTGATAAAGTCGGTGCTTGCTCTGTCATCATCAATTGGTAGGTAGCTTCTTTAAATTTAGGATCAGCCATGCAGTCTGAAATGTGTGCATAGCCAGCAAGTGAGCCTAAATATGCTAAAAATGAGTGGCTGCCATTGAGCATTCTAAGTTTCATATCTTCAAATGGAATCACATCTTTAACGACTGAGACACCATCGATTTTTTCGATAGAAGGGCGAGGCTGAGCAAAAAAATCTTCGACAACCCATTGAATGAAGGGCTCAGTTAAAATCACACAAGCATCTTTTTTGCCTAAAATCTCTTCTGCAATTTCTAATGACTCTTCATTAACAGCAGGCACAATACGGTCAACCATACTGCATGGAAAGGTTACATTTTTATCTATATAACTTTTGAAGTCAGGATCAACTTGTTCGACAAATCCTAGTAAAGCATTTTTTAATGCATGGCCATTTTCAGGCATATTGTCACAAGATAGTAGTGTGATCGGCGGGCGATTGAGAGATTGGCGGAGTTTTAAAGCTTTGTATAAAATAGCCGGTACAGATTTTGGTTGACCTAAGCTCACTAAATCCTCTTTGATAATAGGATTTTGCAAATCTAAAGCTTTACCTCCAGCCGTTGTACAGTAGCCTTTTTCGGTAATTGTAAAAGTAATGATCTCTATTTGAGGCTCGGCGATTCTTTGTAAGATGGCATCTAAACCACAATTTTGTAACTGCATTGCATCTGTGATGGAACGTATATTTGTAACAATATTGTCATCATCTGTTCTTTCAATTACATTATATGAAAAGCCTTGTTGGCGAAGTTTTTCTGCGATATTGCTGCCATCATTGAATAGATTAATGCCGCAAATGTTCCATTGTTTATCTTTAGAAATTGCATTTAATGCATTAAAAAGAAAAGCTTGATGACCTCTATGAAAAGCGCCTAAGCCAATATGAATGATGTTTTCCTTGTTTGCTGTTTGTAACTGAGAACTTGGTTCAAGTGAATCTAGACTCATGAAATACCTCGCCAATTTATTGATGTATTATTTTTTACGATATTAAAAATCATAAAGTGGTTAACCTCTTGACCATAAAATGTATCAGTATTACTTTTTAACTACAATTTATTTTTCAAATTAAATGTTTTTATATAGATTTTGATCAAATTTTTAGTATGAAATTCTTAATTGGTTGACCAGATTTTTTTTTTGATTTAGTATTTTAGCTCAACGTTGACAAAAGATTATGGAACAGATCATGGAGCATTACAGAGCATATCAAGACTTAGGTAACGAGATTAAAAAGTTAATCACTTCTGAAAATTATTCAGTAGGGCAGAAATTGATGTCAGAGCGAGACATTGCTTTGCATTTTGACGTCAGCCGATCTTTAGTACGTGAAGCTTTGATTATGTTGGAAATAGAAGACTTAATTTCGATTAAAAAAGGCTCTGGAATTTATATTAAACATTTGCCGAATGATATGCCGGCTGCAAATATTAATACGGACTATGGCCCTTTTGAAGTTTTGCAAGCAAGACAATTGGTAGAGAGTGCAATAGCTTCATTTGCTGCTTTAAATGCAACCAAAGCAGATATTTTAGAAATGAAAGCCATTTTGAATGATGAACGAAATTCTTTAGATTCGAGCGCAGATGGTGAAAATAATGATTATAGATTTCATCAGATCATTGTTAGAGCCTCACAAAATGGAATGATGGAAGAGATCTTCGAAAAAATGTGGACATCAAGATTTGATAGCCCAATGTGGGATAAGTTACATGAACACATCGAAGATAAAAATTTTAGAAAACAGTGGTTGTTTGACCATGAAAGAATATTGAATGCATTGCAACGAAGAGATGCTGAGCTTGCTCGTAAAGAGATGTGGCAACATTTAGAAAATGTAAAACAAACACTTATGCAGCTTTCAGATTTTGATGATCCTCATTTTGATGGATATCTTTTTGAAAGTGTCCCTTATGAAACAATTTTTGAAAAAAATTAAGGAGCTCAATTATGGAACATGCATGGCGCTGGTACGGACCGAACGATCCCGTTTCTTTAAGTGATGCAAGGCAAGCTTCTGCAACAGGTATTGTGAGTGCGTTGCACCATATTCCTAATGGGGAAGTGTGGAGTATTTTAGAGATTAAAAAACGCAAAGCGATCATTGAAGCTGGCGGAATGGTATGGACTGTGGTTGAAAGCATTCCTATTCATGAGGACATCAAAAGGCAAACAGGTGATTATCTAAAATACATCGAAAACTATAAGCAAAGCATTCGTAATTTAGCGGCTTGTGGGATTGATACAGTTTGCTATAACTTTATGCCAATTTTGGATTGGACGCGCACAGATTTAGGTTATACCTTATTGGATGGCTCTAAAGCATTGCGTTTTGATCAAATTGCATTTGCTGCGTTTGAAATTCATATTTTAAAACGTCCAAATGCTGAAGCAGATTACACGCCTGAAGAAGTGAAAGAAGCGCAAGAATACTTTAAATGTATGAGCCAAGAGCAAATTGATACTTTAGTTAAAACTATCATAGCTGGTTTACCAGGTGCAGAAGAAGGCTATACTTTAGATCAATTCAGAGTGCATTTAGCTACGTATAAAGACATTGACCATGCGAAATTGCGTGAACATTTGAAATATTTCTTACAAGAGATTGTGCCGGTATGTGAAGAAGTTGGTGTATTTCTAGCCATTCACCCTGATGATCCCCCGCGCCCAATATTAGGCTTGCCACGCGTTGTTTCAACGATTGAAGATATGCAGTATATGAAAGAAGCATATGACAGCATTCACAATGGTTTTACGATGTGCACGGGTTCTTATGGCGTAAGAGCAGATAATGACTTAGTGAAAATGATCGAAACATATGGTGATCGCATTCATTTCGCACATTTGCGTTCGACAGTTCGTGAAAGTAATCCTAAAACTTTCCATGAAGGCAATCACATTGAAAGTGATGTGAATATGTTCGCAGTGGTGAAAGCGTTACTGGCTTTAGAAAGTGAGCGTAAAAAAGCAGGGAATACGAGAAAAATTCCAATGCGTCCAGATCACGGGCATCAAATGCTAGATGATTTGCATAAAAAGACAAATCCAGGTTATTCGGCGATTGGTCGATTAAAAGGATTGGCGGAAGTTCGAGGTATTGAGCTAGCAGTGAAGCACGTTTATTTTCCTGAGTTATTGGATTAAATTATGGCTAAAGTTGCGATTATTGGCGAGTGCATGGTGGAGGTAAGTGGTCCTCCATTTTCTAACCAATTAACTCAAAATTATGGTGGCGATACTTTAAATACAGCTGTTTATTTATCTCGACTATTGCCAACTGAAAATATCCATTATGTCACTGCGTTGGGTAAAGATGCGATCAGTGATGCGATGTGTGAGAGCTGGCAAAAAGAAGGTGTTACAACTGATCATGTTTTGCGATTTGATTCATTGTTTCCAGGTTTATATTGGATCATTTTGGATGAAAAAGGTGAGCGTTCTTTTCTATATTGGCGTAAGCAAAGTGCAGCAAGCCAATGGTTAAAGCATCCAGATATTGAAAAAACTTTGGATCAATTAATGAATATGGATTGGATATATCTCAGCGGTATTACACTTGCTATCTTGGATATGGAAGATCGAGCAAAATTGATTGATTGGTTGACCAAATATAAAGCTCAAGGTGGCAAAGTCGCATTTGATTCAAATTATCGACCATTATTATGGGGTGATCGACAAATTGCAGCCGATATTCATCAGCAAATTTTGTCTATGACTGATCTTGCATTATTAACGGATGATGATGAAGCCACCATTTGGAATTTACAAGGTGATGGTTTAATTCAGCATTTAAAAGGTTTCAATGTACCAGTATTGATCTTAAAGCAAGGTAAAAATGGTGCTTTGGTCATCACGCCTAATCAACAAGATTATGTCGTGCCTTCATTGGTAGTCGATAAAGTTGTAGATAGTACTGCTGCAGGTGACTCATTTAATGCAGGATTTTTAGCAGCATATATTCAAAACCATTCTTTAGCAGATTCTTGCCAAGCTGGGCATAAATTAGCAAGTACAGTCATTCAACACAAAGGCGCAATTATTCCCGCTGTTGCGATGCCTTAATTTTCATATTTTTATACAAAAGGAATTTTATAATGACATTATCACCGTTAGCACAGCAATTAACAGAATTTAAAATTATCCCTGTAATTGTGATTGAAAATGTAGCAGATGCATTGAAATTGGGTCAGCTTTTGACAGATTGTAATTTACCAATCGCAGAAGTAACATTTAGAACGGCTGCAGCTAAGGAAGCGATTAAAGCATTGAAAGAAGCTTATCCTTCATTGATTGTAGGCGCAGGTACTGTATTGAATCCTAAACAAGCGGATGATGCGAGAGAAGCGGGTGCGGACTTTATTGTAAGCCCAGGTTTTAATGTGCAAACAGTTCAAGCTTGCCGTTCATTGGATGTGCCAATTATCCCAGGCATTAATAATCCAACAGCAATTGAAATGGCGTTGAATGAAGGCATTACTGAAGTGAAGTTTTTCCCTGCAGAACCTTCTGGTGGCGTTCCTATGTTAAAAGCATTGTTGGCGCCTTATAAAGACATCGTAATCATGCCTACAGGCGGCATTAATCAAAACAATGTGAAAGATTATTTAGCGGTAGAACGCATTATTGCATGTGGATTAAGTTGGATGGTTGATCCGAAATTAATCAAAGCAGGTGATTGGGCAACAATTGAATCACGTATTTTAGAGATCAATAAAATCGTTGCGTAATTTCATAGATTAAATATTATTGAAAGCCCTTTTATTAATAAATAAAAGGGCTTTTTATATAGCATTCATTTTAAAAAAGTATAAAAAATAGCCTTGTTTTCAACAAGGCTATTAGGGCGTGTTGAACATTCATAATTTTAGCCAAATATAAGCACAAGCTAAAGCGACAGTATTTTCATAATGTTG
>CANRJJ010000103.1 GCA_947630895.1 uncultured Wohlfahrtiimonas sp.
TGAGCAATGTTTAAGAAATTAAAATCTATATATGCAACCTTCTCTTTATTAGAATTAAGAAAAGGCTTAGCGATTACGTTTCGCTATATGTTTCGTCCAAAGATAACGATTAGTTATCCTGAGGAAAAAACCCCTCAATCACCTCGTTTTAGAGGTTTACATGCACTGCGTCGCTATCCTAATGGTGAAGAGCGTTGTATCGCATGTAAATTATGTGAGTCAGCATGTCCTGCGCAAGCGATAACCATTGAGTCTGATGAGCGTGCAGATGGTACTCGTCGTACAACTCGTTATGACATTGACATGTTTAAATGTGTATTTTGTGGTTTATGTGAAGAAGCTTGTCCAGTTGACTCTATAGTTTTGACACGTACATTCGATTATCACATGGAAAATAAAGGTGACAATATCATGTGTAAAGAAAAACTATTAGCGTTGGGCGATCGTTTAGAGCCACAAATTGCTAAAGATCGCGCAGCAGACGCGAAATTTCGCTAAGGGGGCTGCAGATGTTATTAAAAATATTATTTTATGTCTTTTCATTAATCTTACTGTATGCAGCTGTACGAGTGATTACTGCTCGTAATCCTGTAACAGCGGTTATGCATTTAATTTTGTGCTTTGTGACAACAAGTGCACTATGGTTACTCATTCAAGCCGAGTTTTTAGGCTTAGCACTCATTGTTATTTATGTGGGTGCCGTTATGGTTTTATTCTTGTTTGTGGTCATGATGATTGACGTTTCTACAGAACTTGTTAAGCAAGGTTTTATTAAATATTTACCACTTGGCATTATTTTAACGTTAATCATGATCGTAGAAATGGGAATGGTTTTGGTTGGCAAACAGTCATTTTTCTTAGAAAGCCATCCTGCAGCCGTTGAGGTTATATCTACAGCCGTTTCAAATGAATATAGTAATACAGCAGTATTGGGGACTTATCTCTATACTCATTATATTTATGCATTTGAGATTGTTGCTTTGATATTGCTAGTGGGAATGATTGCAGCGATTAGCTTAACGTTACGCCCTCGTCGTAGTTATACAAGATTTATGCCAGTGAGCGAACAGTTGAAAGCTAAGCCAGACGAAAGATTAAAAGTGGTGAAAATGGAAACAGCGCAATGGGAAGCTTTGCCAGTAGAAACACCAACAGCTGAAAAAGGGGAGGGCTAAACATGCAGTTACTTGTAACCGATTATATTATGTTGGCCAGTACGGTTTTCTGTATTGGGATGGCAGGTATTTTCATTAATCGTAAAAACATTGTTGTATTGTTAATGTCGATAGAATTAATGCTACTAGCATCCAATATTCTATTTGTAGCTTTTTCTAAATTCTCAGGAAATTTCATAATTCCGGGAAGTGAAGATCCAGCTGGGCAAGTTTTCGTTCTATTTGTGCTGGCAGTTGCAGCCGCTGAGGTTGCGATCGGTTTAGCGATCTTGATTTTAGTCTATAGAAAACGACAAACGATAAATGTTGATGAAATGGATGAGTTAAAAGGATAATACAATGAAGACTATCTATTTATTAATCGCATTTTTACCGCTCATTGGTGCTGCAATTTCTGGTTTGTTGTGCCGAGTGATTTCTAATACAGTTGCCCATACAGTCACTATTGCATTAGTGGGTGTCTCTGCAATTTTATCAGGCTATGTTTTATATGTTCATGCAACAGGACAAGTACCAATTTTCAATGGTAATGTCTATGAATGGATGAGTGTTGGATCAATTTCTGTTGCTGTTGGCTTTTTAGTGGATAACTTAACAGCCATGATGCTAGTGATTGTGACATTTGTATCATTAATGGTTCATATTTACTCGATCGGCTATATGAAAGGAGACGAAGGTTATAACCGTTTCTTCAGCTATATCTCATTGTTTACATTCTCAATGTTGATGTTGGTTATGTCTAATAACTTAATGCAACTCTTCTTTGGTTGGGAAGCTGTTGGTCTAGTATCATATTTGTTAATTGGTTTCTGGTTCAAAAGACCTACCGCAACGTATGCAAATATGAAGGCATTCGTTGTTAACCGTGTAGGTGACTTTGGTTTTATTGTTGGTATTGCGGCACTTGTTTATTTAACTGGTCACTTACACTACGATGAAATTTTCAGTTCAGTCAAAGCAAATACAGGTTTGTTATCACAAACTTGGAATTTCTTAGGCACTGAATGGAATGTATTAACATTCGCAGCGATCTTCTTATTCATCGGCGCAATGGGTAAATCAGCACAAGTTCCATTACATGTTTGGTTGCCTGATTCAATGGAAGGTCCAACACCAATTTCTGCATTAATTCATGCGGCAACAATGGTTACAGCTGGTATCTTCATGGTTTCACGTATGTCACCAGTATTTGAATTATCAGATGCAGCATTATCATTTATTATGATTATTGGTGCGATTACCGCATTATTTATGGGTATTTTAGGTATTTTCCAAAATGATATTAAACGTGTTGTTGCTTATTCTACGTTATCCCAATTAGGCTATATGACTGTAGCATTGGGTGCTTCAGCATACTCAGCTGCAGTTTTCCACTTAATGACTCATGCATTCTTTAAAGCATTATTATTCTTGGCAGCGGGTTCGGTAATTATCGGTATGCACCATGAACAAGACATGCGTTATATGGGTGGTTTACGTAAAAAAATGCCAATTACATGGATTACATGTCTAATTGGTACATTAGCATTGATAGGAACACCATTCTTGTCAGGTTATTTCTCAAAAGATGCAATCATTTTAGCTGTTGGTAATAGTACAATCTTTGGTAGTGGATTTGCATATTTCTCAGTTGTAGTGAGTGTATTTATTACAGCATTGTACTCATTGAGATTATATTTCTTGGTATTCCATGGTAAGCCTCGTTATAAAGTTGATCCTTCATTGGGTGAACATGATCATAAAAAAGGTTATGTTGCACACGAACCACATGAGTCTCCATTTGTTGTTACTGGTCCATTAATTCTATTAGCAATTCCATCATTATTGGTCGGTATGTTAGTTGCAGGTGATTTTATCACTGGTTCATTCTTGAAAGATGCGATTACCATCAACAGCGCACATGATGCGATGGCTAAAGTTGCGGCAGACTTCCATGGTGTTTGGGCTATGGGTATTCATGGTTTTGTGACTGTACCAGTTTGGTTGGCGATTATCGGTGCGATTACTGCATGGTATGTGTATCTCAAAAATCCAAAATTGGAAGTATCGTATACCTCTTCATTGGAACGTATTGGCTTAATGAAAGTATTCACTAACAAATACTACTTCGATGATTTTAATCAGAAGTATATTGCAAACGGTGCTGTTGCATTGGGTGGATTCTTCTGGAAAAAAGTTGATGATCGTCTGATTGATCAAACAGCTGTGTACGGTTCTGCTACTTTAATGTCAAAATTAGGTGGCGTATTTAGAAAACTTCAAACCGGGTATCTCTACCACTCAGCCTATTTAATGGCATTTGGTGTGGTTGTATTGATGACTTGGGTAATCATTTTTAAATAAGGACATAATGATGAGTATCGAAAATATGCCTTGGTTGAGTTTGGTAATTTGGATTCCTATTATTACTGGGATTCTAACGTTACTGATGGGCGATAAAAGTATTGGTCGTGTAAGATTCTTTGCATTGGCTGCAAGCATCGTGACATTAATTGTGTCATTGCCGCTGTATGGTTTATTTAATACAGAAACATACGCGATGCAATTTGTGGAATTGAAATCTTGGATTCCTATGTTAAGCATCAACTACCATTTAGGGGTTGATGGTTTATCTATGCCATTTATCTTACTAACAAGCTTTATGACAGTCGTTGTTGTGATTGCTGGCTGGGATGTGATTACTTATAAACGTCATCAATATTTTGGTGCGTTTTTAATTATGGCTGGTTTGATGAATGGTGTATTTGCAGCAATGGATTCAGTGCTGTTTTATGTATTCTTCGAAGCAATGTTGATTCCAATGTTTTTAATCATTGGTATTTGGGGTGGCCCAAATCGTGTTGTGGCAGCACTAAAATTTTTCCTATATACATTCTTAGGTTCAATTTTCTTATTGGTTGCTATCATCTATTTGTATCTTCAATCCAATGGTCAAACATTTGGTATCGAAGCGTTTTCGCATTTAGATTTAACATTATCACAACAAAAATGGTTGTTGTTGGCATTCTTAGCGGGTTTTGCAGTAAAAGTTCCAATGTGGCCAGTTCACACATGGTTGCCATCTGCTCACGTTGAAGCACCAACAGGTGGTTCTGTGATTTTGGCGGCGATTACGTTAAAAATTGGTGGTTATGGTTTCTTGCGTTTTATGATGCCAATCGTTCCTGAAGGTCTAGCATTCTTTGCACCAATGATCGTTGCGATGAGCATCATTGCGATTATTTATATCTCTTTTGTTGCTTTGGCACAAAAAGATATGAAGAAATTGATTGCTTACTCTTCTATTGCACATATGGGCTTTGTAACATTGGGTTTTGTATTACCAGTTGCATTTGCAGAAGCAAGCTTAGAAGCTAATCAAATGGCGATTCAAGGCGGAATGATGCAGATGATTTCTCATGGTTTCATTTCAGCTGCGATGTTCTTGTCCATCGGTGTATTGTATGACAGAGTTCATTCACGTGAAATTGCTGATTACGGCGGTGTGATTAATCGTATGCCAATCTTTGGTGCATTCTTCATCTTCTTTGCAATGGCAAACTCAGGTTTACCAGGTACATCAGGCTTCATTGGTGAGTTTTGGGTATTGCTAGCAAGCTTCCATTACGGCATTTATATTACAATCGCAGTGGCAACTTCATTGATTCTAAGCGCAGCTTACAATCTGTGGTTAACAAAGCGTGTAATTTTGGGTGAAGCGGTACATCAGCATGTTAAAGAGTTAAACGATATCAATTCTCGTGAATACTTCTTATTAGCAATTCTAGCAATATTTGTTGTTTTATTAGGTGTGTGGCCGGCTCCATTGGCTAATGTGATGCAAGCATCTATAGATCACCTTTTAACAAATATCACAGTTATTGGTCAGCCATAGAAAGGATTAAATCATTATGAGCAGCGGATTAACTT
>CANRJJ010000104.1 GCA_947630895.1 uncultured Wohlfahrtiimonas sp.
TATGAATAGTGATAATAACCACCACCATTCGCACATGAGCCCATGGATAAAACCCATTTTGGCTCAGGCATTTGATCGTAAACTTTACGCAATGCAACAGCCATTTTATTCGTTAATGTTCCTGCAACAATCATTAAATCCGATTGACGAGGAGATGGTCTAAATACCGAGTTACCGAATCTATCTAAGTCATAACGCGCAGCACCTGTATGCATCATTTCAATCGCACAGCATGCCAATCCAAACGTCATCGGCCATAATGAGCCTGTTCTAGCCCAATTAATCGCGCTATCTAACGTTGTCGTTACAAAGCCTTTATCTAAAGCGCCTTCTATTCCCATTCTAATGCCCCTTTTTTCCACTCATATGCAAATCCCACAACAAGCAAGAATAAGAAAACTGAAACAGCAGCAATACCAACCATTCCAACCTCACGCCATACAACTGCCCAAGGGATTAAAAATGCTAATTCCAAATCGAAAACTATAAATAAAATTGCCACTAAGTAAAATCTAACGTCGAATTTTATATGAGCATCTTCAAATGCTTCAAAACCACATTCATAGGGAGATAATTTTTCTACGCTGTCTTTTTTGGGTGACAGAAAATACCCGAGAGCAACTAATATTATTCCAAAGATGAGACTAAACCCGATAAACACGAGTACTGGTAAATAATCCATCATAGCGATTACCCTTATTTCCTAATAAACATCAATTTTTGGTGGCCGATATATCTGAATAAAATCAATAGAGATATCAATTCCATTCAGAAAAGTTGCTTATACTAATAGTTACCAAGAAAGCATTCAACTCTTTCCATTTTTCACGGTAACATATAGTAACAGAAAATAACTTATTTGGGAGCATGCACGAGATGACGTTACAATTTTTAGATGGCAATCAAAAAATGATTAACTGGTTCAATGAGCACGAAAATGAATTTATTAAACTTCGTCAATTTTTCCACTCAACACCAGAGTTATCTCGAAAAGAATTTTTAACTTCTAACAAAATCAATGAACTATTAACATCATGGGGAATTACCACAGATAGATCATTGCTAGAAACCGCTGTAATCGGATTAATTAAAAAAGGAAATAACACAAAAAGGATTGCGTTGCGTGCTGATATAGATGCCCTGCCAATTGACGAAACCAATGACTTTGAATATAAGTCAAAAAATGCAGGAATAATGCATGCATGTGGACATGATGGCCATTTAACAATGCTTTTATTTGCTGCCAAATATTTACAAGAAGAAGCTGACTTTGATGGCGAAGTATTATTAATATTCCAACCTGATGAAGAAGATACAGCGGGCGCTAGAGATCTAATCAATGCAGGATTGTTTCAAAAATATCCTGTAGATGCCGTTTATGGCATCCACAATTATCCCGGAGAGAATGTTGGTAAAATTTTAATTAATGATGGGCCTCAAATGGCAGGAACTGTCGGCATAGAAATCGACATTCACGGCATTGGCTGCCATGCAGCACACCCATATCGAGGTATTGATCCAATAGTGATTACAGCTCAAGTCATTCTCGCATTACAATCTATTCCTTCTAGGAACATTGCAGCAACAGACAGCGTAGTGATTACAATCGGGACTATCAACGGCGGAACTGCGAACAATATTATCCCTGAAACCATCAAATTAACTGGAACATTGCGTTATTTTGATCCTGCCATTCGTGATTTAACTAAAAAAAGAATTACTGAAATTACTCATAACATCTGCTCTGCATTTGGTGGCCACGCTGATGTTCGTTTAAATGATGGCTATATCGCCACAGTTAATCACAGCAAAGAAGCTGAGATCGCTTTAAAAGCAGCACAAAAGATTTTTAAAGCTGAAGATATTATTACAACCAAAGCTCCATCTATGGGTGCTGAAGACTTTGGATTTATGCTCGCTGATCAAAAAGGCGCATATTTATTCATAGGTAATGGCGCTGATTCTTCAACCAATAAATTACATAACTCAGGTTTTGATTTTGATGATAAAAACTTAATCCCAGGCGGAATGTTTTGGGCAGGTCTCGCACAATATTTTTTAGATAATATAGAAAATTAATAGTATGATAAAATCACAAAAACAATTATTAATGACTAAAAATAGCAATTAAATTATGAAAAAACTCCTATATATATGCACATTCGTGATCGCAATCATTGCTACTGCTAACGCTCAGCAAATGTACCGCTGGACAGATAGCAAAGGCGTTGTTCACTATACCGAGCTTGCACCAGAAGAAACTCGCGAGCAAGTACTGAATTTTTCAGCAGATCATCCTCAATCGACTAGCAATGATACTACTGTTAAAAAAGTAGATAAGATGCTTCCAACCACAGCAATATTAGTAGAGGTGGAAGAGAAAAAATTCTTTGATCCTGAATCAAGAAAAATCATGAAAAAAGCATCTACCGAAGTGACTGCTAACGTTGCTGATCCTGCTTCGATGACATATTGCCAAACTATCCATGCAAATATTGCAAGCTTCACTGCATTAGAAAATGGTGAAGTTGATAGCTTAATCCTCATTTCACAAGCAGGCGAACAATCCCCAGTCTCTTCTGATGATGTTCAAACTCAATATAAATCAACTATAGATAATTTAGAGCAATATTGTTTACAATAGCTAAATATTTAGTCCGATAAATGGAGCCTAAGGCTCCATTTTTTATTATATTTTTGAGTAAGCAAAACATGAAAACCTCTCACTTTCCTTTAAATACAACGAAAGAATTTCCAAAAGATGCTGAAATCATTTCGCATCAATTAATGATTAAATCAGGTATGATTCGCCGCCTAGCTTCAGGCCTATATACCTGGTCTCCTTTAGGTTTACGCGTTTTATCTAAAGTTGAAAATATCGTTCGCGATGAAATGAACAAATCAGGCGGCTTAGAAGTATTAATGCCTTCTGTCATTCCTGCTGAACTATGGAAAGAAACTGGTCGCTGGGATCAATTTGGCAAACAACTTTTAACTTTCAAAGATCGCCATGAAAAAGATTATTGCCTTGGCCCAACCCACGAAGAAGCCATTACTGACTATGCTCGCCAAGAGTTAAAAAGCTATCGTCAATTACCGATTAATTACTACCAAATTCAATGGAAATTCCGTGATGAAATTCGTCCTCGCTTTGGCGTAATGCGTTCACGTGAATTCTTAATGAAAGATGCGTACTCTTTCCATATTGATGCAGCCTCTCTAGAAGCAGAATATCAAAATATGTATCGCACGTATTCAGCGATTTTAGATCGCTTACAACTAGAATATCGTGCTGTTTTAGCTGACTCTGGCGCGATCGGCGGTGATCGCTCACAAGAATTCCATGTATTGGCAGATTCAGGTGAAGATGCAATTGTTATTTCTACAGAATCAAACTACGCTGCAAATATTGAAAGAGCCGAAACTCATGCAGGTGTTAAATACTCAGCACCACAACAAGCTTTTGAAAAAGTAGCAACACCAAATGCTAGAACTGTGGAAGATGTAGCAAAACAACTCAATGTACCAATCTCTAAAATTACCAAAACATTAATTGTTCATGCTGAAGATGGCAGCTTAATCGCAATCTGTTTGCGTGGTGATCATTCATTGAATGAAGTAAAAGCTGGCAACTTTAAAAGCATTGCAAATCCAGTACAATTTGCAACAGATGCTGAAATAATTGAAAAATTGGGCGTATCTCCAGGTTCAATTGGTCCTGTAAACTTACCTATTCCTGTTTTATATGATCATGCACTTTATTCAGAAAGTGACTTCATCTGCGGCGCAAACGAAAATGGATTCCATTTTACAGGCGTTAACTTTGAACGTGATCTTCCTTTCACAGAAACGCACGACTTCAGAAATATTGAAGAAGGTGATATTTCTCCAGATGGTAAAGGTACTGTTAAATTTATTCGCGGCATCGAAGTTGGTCATATTTTCCAATTAGGCAATAAATATAGCACTGCAATGAATGCATCTGTTGTGAATGAAAATGGCGAACAAGTATGCATGGAAATGGGCTGTTATGGCATTGGTGTTTCAAGAATCGTAGCATCTGCAATCGAACAGTCTCATGATGATAAAGGCATTATCTGGCCTGATGCAATCGCTCCATTCCAACTCTCTTTAATTCCGATGAATTATTACAAATCAGAAGTTGTGAAAGAATTGGCAGATAAACTATATAAAGAGTTTGTTGCACTTGGAATCGAAGTGTTATTAGAAGATCGTGACATTCGCCCTGGCAATGCATTCAATGACCATGAATTAGTTGGCATCCCACACAGGTTAGTGATTGGTGAGCGTGGATTGAAAAATAATGAATTAGAATACAAAGGCCGTAAAGATGAAGAAAGCACATTTATTCCTGTAGATTCTGCTGTTGAATTCATTCTCAATCAATTGAAAAAATAATCGACTCATTCTTATCTTGAAATTATCCTGCCCAGCTTTGCTTGGCAGGTTTTTTTATTTTCTAAAATTAAGACAATAAAAAAGCGCCTGATAATTCAGACGCTTTAAATACAGATTAATTTAAACTAAAGTTTAAATTACTTGCTTAAACCTGCTTGAGCCATTACTTCTGTTGCGAAGTCAACAGTTTCAATTTCAACGCCTTCACCCAATTCAAAACGAACGAATGCTTTAACTGTTGCAGATTTAGATTTCAATAATTTACCAACGCTTGTATCTGGATCTTTGATAAATGCTTGACCTTCCAAAGTAACTTCTTCCAAGTACTTACGGATACGGCCTTCAACCATTTTTTCAACGATGTCAGCAGGCTTACCTGATTCAGCAGCTTGTGCTGAGTAGATAGCGCGCTCACGATCCAACAATTCTGTAGATACTTCTGAAGCGTCAATACAAATTGGGTTAGCAGCTGTGATGTGCATTGCTACATCTTTAGCCAACTCTGCGTCACCGCCTTCAACATCAACCAATGCAGCGATACGACCACCGTGCACGTATGCACCGATAGTACCAGTAGCTTCTAAAACTGTTAAACGACGAACATTCATGTTTTCGCCGATTTTTGCGATCAAGCTCTTACGAACTTCATCAAC
>CANRJJ010000105.1 GCA_947630895.1 uncultured Wohlfahrtiimonas sp.
GTATTTTGTGATCTTTTAGCATTTGCTGATTATAAAAAACTCCTACAAAATTTGCAGGAGTTTGTCAGCAACCTGAAACCTCGCAAAGCGAGGTTTAAAAACATAGTGGAGGAAATACTATGGATGAAACATGGTTAACTGGATAAAGCTAATCTTTATCCCATTGTTTTGGAAAAATGAATCCTTCATACAAAGGCTCACTTTTAATATAATTTTCAAACTCTTTGGACTCATAAGCTTTTTTCAAATCTTTAGCCCATTGTGTATCTTTGTCTTTCTCCATGATCGAAACAATCACAACATGCTCTTCTGGTGTATTTTCAACAACCAATGAATCACTGATCTTCAAGCCCATATTGGCAATATAGTTACCATTGATCACTGAAAAATCTACATCATCAATCGCTCGCAGCGCCTGAGCTGAATCAATCTCTTGAAACACTAAATCATATTGACCTTTTTCAATATCTCGAGCGCTAAACTTAATCGGATCTACACCTTCTTTGATCTTAATCCAACCCAAATCTTCCAAAATCCTCGCTGCTCGCTCAGCATTCACAGGATCATTAGGAATAGAAATTACCATTCCATCCCTAATATCATCCAAACTTGTATGACGAGATGATCGCAAGGATTGTGGTGCACTTGCAGTATCCACAAGCTTCACCATATTGGTGCCCAATAAGTTATTAGTGTCTTGCATATATGCAGTGCTTTGGAAAATGGATGCATCAATTTCGCCATCTTTCATGCTGCGATTGATTTGGATGTTCTGAGAAAAAACACGCGGCTCAACATCGTAACCTTGAGCTTCTAAAATCGGCTGAATTGCTTTAGTAAATTGCTCAGAATAAGTAGAAGGCCCAAAAGCAACAACGATACTTTTCTTTTCCGTCGGCTCTGCTACTTTTACAACTTCTTCTGCTTTATCAGCATTGCCACATGCTGTCAAAATACTCAATGCAATTACCGATAATGATGCCTTCCAATATTTTTTCATCATCTCACCCAATCATCCTATTTTTTTATTGATTTAAATTATTCAAAGCTGATTTTGCCAAATTCACTAAAACCATATCTTCCATCGGAGGATTATGTAATCCTGCACGCACATCACGGTAGTAACGTTGCAATGGATTATTCGCAGCCAATGATTTTGCACCTACTAAACGCATCGCTAAATCGACAACTTCCAATGCATTATTAACAATAGATACTTTCGTTGCTGCCAATGCATCTGCTAATTTTTCACGCCCTGCTTCATCAGCATTATCCCAATCGCGTGCAACGCCATATAACAAATAATCACTTTGAATTAAGCGTAATTTCATTTCGCCCAATTTTTGCTGTACTGCTGGAAATTGTGCAATCGTGCCTGATGTTAAAGTGTTTGGCGCATAAGTATTTGCAAAGTTTAATGCATACTCAAATGCAGCTGTTGCAATACCTTGATAAACCGCAGGAATGTGCAACAACCAACCTTGAGGTGGTTTTTTACCTGGTGTTAACTTATTCAAAAAGTCTTTATCATCGAGTTGTACATTATCCAAAACTAAATCATGACTGCCTGTTGCACGCATCGCGACAGAGTTCCATGTTTCATCGATGGATAGACCTTTACGATTTTTATGAACTAAGAATTGTCCGACTTCATCTGTATCATCAATACGAGCTGACACTACGAAATAATCCAATACTGGTGATAATGTTGTAAAAATTTTACGCCCTGTAAGGACCCAGCCTTGTTCATTTTTACGTGCTCTTGTTTCTGGCAAGCCACCGCGAGTCGGGCTGCCTGTCGCTGCTTCTGATGATGCATTGTTTATCAATGCACCCGTTGCAACAACATCATCAGCATATGCTTTAAATACAGCTTCATCCCAATCATGATTCTCAGTTAAATGTTTGGTAATACCAACATGCCAACCGATTGCCAAAGCTGTTGAACCATCCATTTCTGCAATTGTTTGTTGGTGTCTGAGCATTTCTTCTAATGAAATCCCCATTCCACCATATTCTTTACCCAATGTTAGCGCTGGGTAATTGATTGATTTTAAATCTGCAATATTGTTAAACGGAAATGTATTTTCTTGATCATGCTCTGATGCTCTTTCTCTAAAAGGCAATACAGTTTCACGAGTTAATGCTAAGCGTTCTTCGCTAGTTTTTGCGTCAAATAATGACATAAATGTGCTCCAAATAATTTTTTCAGGGTTAAGAATGTCTCATATTATTTATGAACGAACTCTTTTCGCCAAATAATTACCCAACATTTGCACAGCTTGAACAGCCACAATCAAAATAATGACACAGTAGAAAAGCACAGCATTATCGTAGCGGTTATAACCATAGTTAATGGCAAGATCGCCGATACCACCTGCACCAATCGCACCTGCCATCGCCGTCGCACCGATCAAGCCGATCGTTGCCGTCGTGAAGTTTAAAATTAAAGAGGCTTTCGCTTCTGGTAATAAGAAATACCAAACTGTTTCAAATGTTGATGCGCCGATTGAGTTCGCCGCTTCCACGATTCCATGATCCACTTCTAATAATGAAGTTTCCACCAAACGGCCAATAAATGGTGAAACATAAATCGTTAATGGAATCACTGCTGCAGCAGTACCAATCGAGCTACCGATGATCAATCGCGTAATCGGAATGATCGCCACCAATAAAATGATGAACGGTAATGAACGAATGATATTAACCACAGGATTTAAAATATTATAAATAATATGATTTGGACGAATGCCGCCTGGTCGAGTTAAGACTAAAGCAATACCGATGATTGCACCAAAAATCACACCCAATACTAATGAGATAGAAACCATCGCCAATGTTTGTTTTCCCGCGACGATAAATCCATCTAATCCCACTTGTGTTACAAATAAACTTTTCATTTTTTACTCTCCATCCAACTGATTATGCGTCACTCGTACACCACGTTCCCTTAAGAATCTCACTGCTTCTACGATTGACTCTTGCGAACCAATGAACTGTACGAACATACTTCCGATGACTGATCCTTCGATCTCGATCATGTTGGAAAATAGGATATTGACCACTACAATTTTAGTGAGAATTAATTCATTCACCACAGGCGTTCTCGCCGAATCACCCAAAAACTCTAAGCGATAAATATGATTCGGTGTATCATCGTCAATATTTTTCAAAATACTGGTTGGAATCTCTTCCTCGATCAACGTATTGATGAATTTACGCGTCATCACTTCTTTTGGATCTTGGAAAATTTCACGCGTTGAACCTGTTTCAATCACACTGCCTTTTTCCATCACCGCGATGTGATTACAAATAGATACAACCACTTCCATTTGGTGCGTCACCATCATAATGGTAATGCCTTGTTCTTTATTAATTTTACGCAGTAAATTCAAAATAGATTGAGTGGTTTGTGGATCAAGCGCTGAGGTTGCTTCATCACACAATAAAATGTCAGGATTATTAGCTAATGCGCGGGCAATACCAACACGTTGTTTCTGACCACCTGATAATTCACGCGGATACGCATGTTTTTTATCTGGAATTTCAACATAATCCAATAACTCATCAATGCGAGCATCAATCTCTTTTTTAGATAAGCTTGAATTCAACTTTAATGGCAAAGCTATATTTTCTGCCACTGTTTTGGTTTCAAGTAAGTTGAAATGTTGAAAGATCATACCAATGCGTTTTTTCACATTACGCAATTGAGTATTATTTAGTTCACTGAGTTTTTGTCCATCAATAATCACTTCGCCTGATGTTGGCTTTTCTAGTGCATTGACTAGACGAATTAAGGTACTTTTACCTGCACCACTGTAACCAATGACGCCAAACACATCACCTTTATTGATTGTTAAGTTTATTGGGTGAAGCGCGACAATATCTTGATTGTTTTTAGTGAATGTTTTTGTAACGTTTTGAAATTCTATCATGATGATCTGCCTGTTATAGATGTTAATTTTAACTAAAGATTAAAAAAATTATCTCTCAGCAGCACATCATCGTCATTAAGTTTTTCATGGTAAGCCTTTCATAAATCTCATGGAATGCAAATACTTATATCATTTACATATACGAGAAGCAAGCTTTCATTACATACATACCATACATATTTTATATGATATATATATTTAACAAAATGTTACATTTAATTTTATTTATATTCTGGCATACCTTCGCGCACGGTAATCTCAAAACCTTCGCCTGTTACAACGCTATCTGCAACGATTTTTGCAGTTTTACGCAACTCAACAACGCCATTAACTTTAATGCCACCTTCAGCAACCATTAATTTTGCACGACCGCCCGTTTCTGCATAGCCCAACATCTTTAATAAATTGTTTAAAGTAATGTGCGGGTGGCCTTCGAGGTAAAAAACTTCTTTACGTATCATCTCTGCTAATCTCTCTCATTGAACACTAAATTTGCGAGCATTCTACACCTAAAACATACTTACGGTGTCCATTTTTCCACTTTCTGACCATAGCCTAAATCAGCAAACAATTGATCCTGCTCTTTTGCTGTTAAGAAACGCCATTCGCCCACAGGTAATTTACCCAACTCGATATTCATGATGCGTAATCTTTTTAAACTTGTGACGTTATAGCCCAATGTTTCACACATTCTACGAATCTGGCGATTTAAACCCTGCATCAAAATAATATTAAACTCATGAGAAG
Organism: uncultured Wohlfahrtiimonas sp.; assembly: GCA_947630895.1. Classification (GTDB taxonomy): domain Bacteria; phylum Pseudomonadota; class Gammaproteobacteria; order Cardiobacteriales; family Wohlfahrtiimonadaceae; genus Wohlfahrtiimonas. Next base: position 4,683 of record CANRJJ010000105.1, read on the forward strand.
ATAACTGCTTCACTTTACATGGCAATGTTTTTGTTCCGAGAATTCGCACGCCTTTCGACATTTTTTCCACAAATTCATCTGTGATCGGCTTATCAACAGAAACGACGTATTCTTTTTCATGCTTATTTTCAACGCGCAAGATTTCATTCACGATGTCGCCATCATCCGTCATTAAAATTAAACCTTCAGAATCCTTATCCAATCGACCGATGTGAAATATTTTCGAAGGATAATTCATAAAATCGACAATATTATCTTTCACATTTTTTTCAGTCGTACTTGTGATGCCAACAGGTTTATTCAATGCGATATAAACTTTAGCTTGATCACTGTCTACAAC
>CANRJJ010000106.1 GCA_947630895.1 uncultured Wohlfahrtiimonas sp.
GAAGTTCAACAACAATTAGGTGATGGCGTTGTTCGTACAATCGCGATGGGTTCATCAGACGGTTTACAACGTGACTTGAACGTAATTGATACTAAAGCTCCAATCTCTGTACCAGTAGGTCCAGGCACATTGGGTCGTATCATGAACGTATTGGGTGAGCCAGTGGATCACGCAGGTCCTGTAGCTACTACAGAGAACTGGGGTATTCACCGTAAGCCACCTACTTATGAAGAACAATCAGGTTCTACAGAATTATTAGAAACTGGTATCAAAGTAATCGACTTATTATGTCCATTCGCTAAGGGTGGTAAAGTAGGTTTGTTCGGTGGTGCTGGTGTTGGTAAAACTGTAAACATGATGGAATTGATCAACAACATCGCTAAAGCTCACTCAGGTTTATCTGTGTTTGCTGGTGTTGGTGAGCGTACTCGTGAAGGTAATGACTTCTATCACGAAATGAAAGATTCTAACGTACTTGATAAAGTTGCGATGGTGTATGGTCAGATGAATGAACCACCTGGTAACCGTTTACGTGTTGCTTTGACTGGTTTGACAATGGCTGAATACTTCCGTGATGAAGGTAAAGACGTTTTATTGTTTATCGATAATATCTATCGTTATACATTAGCAGGTACAGAAGTATCAGCATTGTTAGGACGTATGCCATCAGCGGTAGGTTACCAACCTACATTGTCTGAAGAAATGGGTGTTCTACAAGAGCGTATCACTTCAACTAAGAAAGGTTCTATCACATCAGTACAAGCGGTTTATGTTCCTGCGGATGACTTAACAGATCCATCTCCAGCGACTACGTTTGCTCACTTGGATGCGACAATCGTATTGTCACGTGATATCGCTTCTTTAGGTATCTATCCTGCGATCGATCCTTTGGATTCAACATCACGTCAGTTAGATCCACAAGTTGTTGGTCAAGAGCATTATGATATCGCTCGTGGCGTACAGATGATTCTTCAACGTTATAAAGAGTTGAAAGATATTATCGCGATCTTGGGTATGGATGAATTATCAGAAGATGATAAATTAGCTGTACAACGTGCTCGTAAGATTCAACGTTTCTTATCTCAACCTTTCCACGTTGCAGAAGTATTTACAGGCGCGCCTGGTAAATATGTAACATTGAAAGATACTCTTGCAAGCTTTAAAGCAATTTTGGCAGGTGAGTGTGATTCATTGCCAGAACAAGCTTTCTACATGGTTGGTGATATTGAAGAAGCAAGAGCACGTGCTGCTAAGCTTTAATCTAACTGAATAGGGAGTCTCAATGAATACAATGCATGTTGCCATCGTAAGCGCAGAAAAAGAATTGTTTTCTGGAGATGTCACTTTTTTTGCAGGATCAAGTATCTCTGGTGAGCTAGGTGTATATCCTGGACACTTGCCATTGTTGACTCAACTTGTTCCTGGTCAAGTCAGATTACAACAAGCTGACGGTAGTGAAGAAGTGTTTTGGATTTCAGGCGGTTTGCTTGAAATCCAGCCTAACCAAATTATCGTATTGGCTGAGTCTGCAGAAAGAGCAGATGATCTTGACGAGGCTGAAGCTAAGGCTGCTAAAGAGCGTGTTGAATCTATGATGCAAAAGCATAACGACGATTTTAACTTTGCTAAAGCTCAAACAGAATTACGTGAAATCAGTGCGAAGATTGATGCAATTGAACGTTACCGTAAAATTGGTAGAGTATAATTGCTAGTTATAAAAAAAACCTGCTGAAAGGCAGGTTTTTTTATGCTTGTTATTAATGATTAGTAATCTGAAGTTTGATTTTCAGCTTGCTTCATTTTTAAAGATCTATCTACTGCGACTGTAAAGAGTACATCAGTAGATGAGTTAATTGCAGTTTCTACAGAGTCTTGCACAACGCCTACAATGAATCCAATTGCAACTAGCTGCATCGCAATGCTGTTATCAATACCAAATAAGCTACATGCTAATGGGATCAGTAGTAATGAGCCGCCTGCAACACCAGAAGCACCACATGCAGCTACAGTTGCTACAACGCTTAATAAGATGGCAGACAATATATCTACTTGAATATGTAATGTATGTACCGCAGCCAATGTAAATGTTGTGATTGTTACTGCCGCACCAGCCATATTGATCGCGGTACCTAATGGCATTGAGATACTGTAAGTCTCTTCATCTACGTTTAATTTACGGCAAAGCGCTAAGTTTATAGGGAGATTTGCTGCTGAACTTCTTGTAAAGAATGCTGTTAAACCACTTTCTTTTAAGCATGTGAATACTAGTGGATAAGGGTTTGAACGAATTTTCCAATAAACAATTAAAGGGTTGATGATTAATGCAACGATACCCATAGACAATAGTAAAACTAATACTAATTGGATGTAGCCAAGTAAAGCTTCTGCACCTGTTTCTGAAATCGTTGAAGCAACAATCCCTAAAATACCCAATGGTGCGAATTTAATCACAAAACGAACAGCTTTTGTAACAACTTCAGCACCGTCTTCAATCACTTTTCTTGTGTTATCGCTGGCATGACGCAAAGCAAAACCAAAGATAATTCCCCAGAATAATAAGCCGATATAGTTTGCAGATACCAAGGCATTGACAGGATTATCGACCATTTTGATTACTAAATCATGTAAAACGGTTATAATATTGCCCGGTGATGATTGCGAGACAGCTGTTGGCAATGAGGTAAGTGTAATCGGAAACAGAAAACTAATCGCAACAGCAACAACGGCAGCAGAAAATGTGCCGAGCATGTATAAGAAAAGGATAGGGCGAATGGCATCCTGATTGTCTGAGTTACTTTTGTATCTCGCAATGGCTGACATAATTAAAAAGAAAACGAGTATTGGTGCGATGGCCTTTAAGCCATTCACAAATATTTCCCCTAAGATAGCAACGGCATTTGACGCAGTAGATGAGGTGAAACCAATGATGATGCCTATGATTAATCCAGCAAAAATTTGTTGAATTAAGCTAAAGCGGTTAATAAAATCCAAAATGCGCCCCATAAATGCTCCTGTTGTCTATAGCGATGATCATTTTTAAATGTTTGAAAAATATAGCAAGGAATTTTCACTTTGCAAACTTAATAAATAGGCATGGTAACAAGCTTTTATACGATTGATAAATTTATAGTAAAAAAAGGAAACTTTAGATGAAAAAAATTCAAGTTTGGGATCTTCCCATTAGACTTTTTCATTGGGCATTAGTAGTAATGTTAGTTGTTTGTATTTATACAATTGATAATGAAGAGATCACAGCACATCAATATGCGGGCATATTTGTCTTAATCTTATTATCATTCAGAACAATTTGGGGCTTAATCGGTAGCTCTACGGCAAGATTTTGGGATTTTGTGAAAGGGCCTAAAGCTGCTTATGATTATTTACGTTATGGTATCACTAAAACGGAAGGGCATAATCCTTTAGGCGCTTATATGGTGCTGTTCATGTTATTGGTGTTATTTGTGCAAACAATTACAGGTTTGTTTTTAGGCGACAATACCTATCTTCATCAAGACTCTCCTCTATATAAGCTGATTTCAAGCAACACAAGAAGCTATTTTAAAACCATTCATCAATATAATTTATATGTGATCTATACGATGGTTGGTTTGCATGTAGTCGCAATTTTGTTGTACTTATTTGTGAAAGGCCAAAACTTGGTAAAAACTATGGTTGTGGGTTCTAGAAAAGAAGAAGAGTGGCACAATCCAATGGCCGTGGAATTAAAAAATAATAGACCTTTGTTGGCTTTGATCCTTTTTGTATTATTAGGTATTTTTATTCCATATATGTTGTATGGCTACATGAAAAATGTAGAATTCTTTGTTTGGATTAAAAATACAGCCGTTTGGTTGCAAGGATTATTGTTTTGAGTCGTAGTTTATTAAAAATGTCTGCACTAGAGCGTATAGGAATAGCGATGTTAGTCATTATTCCTATGACGATCTTATTATTGGTTGTGATTTATGTTAAGTAATGCTCACGAATAGCATTAATATCAGCCAATAGCGCTTCTGCAAGGTAGCGCTCAGTCGTTTTGTAATTATCTTTGATTGAGCGCATTGCAGTATGTAAATACTCTTCTTCTACACCAAAGAGATGGCGAGCTGTTTCTTCGGTGATTGTATGTCCCGCGAGATTTAATAAATCATCTTTACGCATTTCATAAATCTTTAATGCTGCCTTATTGGACTGCATATAGTCCGCCATAATGTCATCTTCATGCACACCCAAAGCACTTAATATTAAATAAGCTGCAAATCCCGTTCTATCTTTACCAGCAGTGCAGTGGAATAATAAAGTTTCTCCTCGGTTTAAGCTTTTTGTCAAAGTTTGATATTGATGATGGAAATGCGTTGGTAATACGTTATAGATTTTTTGGTAATAGAGATCAATATTCTCCTTGTCCAAGTGATTTTTTGCGATATCCTCTGAATCTAGAAAGTTGGCGACATTAATTTCAGCAGCTTTACGGTGAAATTGCTGATTAAATTTCTCTTGAAGGATTATTTTCTTTTCATTCTGCTCTCGAAAATCAATAATTGTGTCTAAATTAAGTGAATGAAGTTTTAAAAAGTCATTTTCTGAGCCATATTCAGGTGCGGCGCTACGAAATAATTTTTTTTCATTAATTGCAGAATTTTCTTTATTTTTCAATCCTGTAAAGGATCTGAAGTTCATAATTGATTCCATCTTATCTCCAAAGTTGCACTATTTTTATCCAATTGCTTGCCAAGGTTATCATTAATAGCTATTATACGCACCTCAACGCAATCCATGCCTGGGTGGCGAAATTGGTAGACGCAGCAGACTTAAAATC
>CANRJJ010000107.1 GCA_947630895.1 uncultured Wohlfahrtiimonas sp.
AAACGCAATGCAGCACAAGCTAAGTAAACAAACGAAGCAAACCAACCAATGCCGATCACTTTTGAAACTTCACCCAATCCTTGAAATGACCACATATAAACTAAAATCGCAGGTGCAGCACCAAATGCGATCACATCTGCCAATGAGTCATATTGCTCACCGAAGCTACTTTGTGTATTGGTCCAACGTGCAACTCGGCCATCCAAACCATCCAAAATCATAGACACAAAAATTAAAATGGAGGCAATCCCATAACGCCCTTCTAATGCCAATAAAATAGAACTAAAGCCTGTCATCAAAGAAGCTGTTGTGAACAAATTTGGTAAAATGTAAATCGCGTTCTTTGGAAGATTACCCGGAATCTTTTTATTACTCATTGAAACCGCCTTATGATTGAAAACATGTATTATACATCCTTGATTAATTGAAGCTATAGTCAATCCTGATCAGCGATAAAGAGATTAATCATCGGCTTTTATACTTCTTGATAGTTATCAATATTCTTCCACACATCCTGTGGATAATTATGTGCATTACTTTATTTTAATGCAAATAACCCTCTAATATTTAAAGAGAAAAAAATCATGAGCACTTTTTTCTCTTTACATAGATTATTTCAATTCTTTTCGCTTAAGAAAGCTCATTGGCTGTACATAATTTAAGAAAAAGTAGAGATAATTGATCGCTTCTTTATTAGTCACCTCCCCGACAAATCGATCAAAAATATCGGATTTTTGTTTTTTTAACTCATCCAAAACTTTTTCCATATATTGTTCATTAAAATCGGGATTCTCTGCGAGATATTCCTGCACATTATTTTCATCATAACGATGGAAGTTGCTGTGAATAAATGCTGAATGATCCGATAGTTTTTCCTGAGCTTTAACCAATAAAGGTGATTTATCCAAGGAGATGAATGGTTGCCTAATATTTTCTCGATAACCTTCTATCAATATCCTTAAATGATTCATTGCCTCTTCGACACTTTTTTCAGGTATTTGCCTCATAAATACTTTGGTTTTTTCATAATAATAAAGAGTCGTTGTAATTGGCTGATTTAAATGAACCGTATTAATTAAATGCGTGATGTAAGAATCAAATTCTCTTTTTTGATTCAATGCTCCCACATAAACAATAGATTGCTGATCGCTATTAATGCCCAAAACAGTTCCTTCTAATTTAACACCATCAATCACAATGCTAATCGGCTGTTCCTTTCCATATTCACAACCTTTGAATCTAGCTTCTGACACTATCTTCAAAATTGGTTCGACAAATTTTCGCCAATCCAGTTTTGCAAATGCAAATTTAGGCAATCTTCCTTCTGCTTTGTATCTTTCGAATAACTCGTGATGAGCATAATCATGCAATAAGTCATTTGGAACATCGTTATAAAATAGTTCCTCCATCAATTCTAATTGGGCACTATATCTTTCTAAAGCATCTTGAGTGGATAATGAAAATAACTCATCATCTTCGATTTCTTGTACATTTTTCTGGAAATAATTAATGCCAAAATTTTGAATGCTGTACTCTTTTAAAGGATCTTTAAATGTATTAATCAAAGATTTAATGCTGACCTGTGTAATTTCAGCAACATTAGGCGAATAATGCACCTCTTTCAATGAATGAACCGAAGGTAGCCAATCTTTTTGGAAAGATTGAATTTTACTGCCCGCTTCAAATAATGAGGTACTAAAAGGTGATAAAGGATGATTGATTGTCAATGCTTCTGTCACAGAGCCTTCACTGCTCTCTGCGATTTCTTCTAAGTAATGTTGTAACTCTTTCACAAACAGTGACGGAAACATCTCACTATTGTTATGAATATTTTTGCCAATATAACTAATATAAAGTTTCTGCTGCGCTGATAAAATTGCCTCTAAAAACAGATAACGCTCATCATTTACAGTGGAACGATCACCGCGCTGAGGATGCGCTTGCATCAAATCATATTCAGGATATTGTTTTCTATGAGGAAAGCTGTCTTGATTCATTCCTAACATACATACGATTTTAAATGGAATGGAGCGCATCGGCACAAAAGTACAAAAATTAACCGACCCCGTCAAAAATCGTGATTCAGGTCTAAATGATGATAGGCTTTCATTCAAATAACGTTTAATCAAATGAATCGAAATAGTATCTGCAAACTCTATATTATTCCCTTCGTCTAAAAAGGTATTCCACATCGATTGTAAATACTGCAAACGCTGTTGTATTTCAGGTGTATCGGTATAAAACGATGTCCAAATGGTCGGTAAAATTGCTCTCCAGTCTTCTAATGCGTAAGATTGAGATAATGTCTCTTTCAAATTAATCAAAGCATCTACAAAATCAACTAAATGCCCTAAAACAATTGCATCGCCACCTTGAATGTATGGAAAAGCAACAACATTATCGACATCAATCGCTTCATCAAAGCTGTAACCGAGCAATAATCGCTTTAAGCCCCACAACCATGTATTTGTAAAATCTTCTCGGACATGAAGCTCTGCAAGATGCTGCTCATCAATTCCAAATTTAATATTCGTGTTTTCTATCCAATTTTTAATCAAACTGCGATCATCCTGAGTGATATTGAAATGTTCAGCAATCTCAGGGATTTCTAACAACATCAATAAATCAGAAGCGGCAAAGTGACTTTCATGTATCGATAGAAGCAACAAAAATGCATCTAAGATTGGCTCATTTTTCCCTAATGTAAAATCTGAAATTGAAAATGGAATCTGCGCTTCTTTAGAAGCTGGCGAACCAAATACAGCTTCAATCATCGGTCGATAACGATCAATATCTGAAACCATTACAATGATGTCTTTAGGCTCTAAAGCTGAGTCATCATTAAAGGCATGCAACAGTTGATCATATAATCCTTCTACTTCTCGACGCTCACTATAGTGAGAGTGAAACCCAATACTATTATCATCATTGGATAAAAAATATTTCGGCTGATTAATATCTACAGCCGATAAGTTAAATATCTCTCGCTGTATATGTCCTAATAAACCTAGAGTTGTTGGCTCACTGAATGCTTCGATCTCTTTAATATTGTCATATTGAGAAAGTAGATGAATAAAGTCTCGCCCGATTTTCCCGAAACTAGCTAAGAGAGGATTACCATGAAATTCCAACCATTGTTCTTGATCTTCTGATTCCGTAAAAAATTCATCTTCAGAAAACTCTAAAGATAATAAATCATGGCGAACTTCTGCGGTTTCAAAAATTACTCTTGGTACTTTTCTATTTCGATATTGAGTTAAATCTCCCCAGTAATATTGAGATGGATTAGTAAAAAACAAATGAATATCGATATGCTGGCTTAATAATTGTAATAACTCAATAAATAATGGAGGCAAAGTAGAAATGCCTATCACAAATAACCTAGTGGGTATTTTAGGATTTTGGAATCGTTCGGCAGGAATAGATTGTAATAACTGAGCGATATTGGCTAAATAATATTTAGGAATAACCTTATGATAAATTTTTTGCCATATTTTTTGTTGCCATAGCTCATCCAAGGAATCATCGAATAATAATTGTTTTTTTTCCCAAGCCGAAAACCAATTAGGTCTATAAGCTAAGTATTTATCAAATAATCCTGCAATCTCTTCTGCAAGACTCATGATACGAATATCTTTATTATCTGATTCAACACTAGATAAATACTTTTCTAAGATTTCCAAATCGCTTAATGACGAATGATTTAAAATATCATATACAGCCCAAGTCAAAGTCAGCCTAGATATCCTTAGATTGGTCTGTACTCTCTCTTCATCCGTTAATAAATCCTCAATAATTGTTACTATTTGATTAATAGGAAATTCTAATCGAGTATGAGCAAATATATTATGATTTTCTGCAAGTGTGCTCTTTAACCAGTTCGTCATTCCACTGCTATGAATAATAAAATATTCAGGTAATAAAGGATTTTGTAATGGCGCTTCTTGAATTATATAACTGGCCATATATTGCAAAGAATCTAAATGATTTGAATGATAGATAGTAAAAGTCATGGTCATTTCTTTTAATGATAATATGGCTTCATTGTAAGCTAAATTACGCATTTAATAATCATTACTGGAGTTTTTATTATGATTAAAGTTTTGTTTGTTTGTCTGGGGAATATTTGTAGATCTCCTATGGCTGAAGCCCTATTTAGAGAAAAAGTTAAAAATAAAGGATTAGAACATAAAATTCATATTGGATCTGCTGCTACAGGTGATTGGAATCTAGGAAAAGCACCTCATGAAGGTACTCAAGAAATATTACATAGAAATAATATTTCAACAGATGGTATGTTGGCCACAAGAGTTAGCAGTCAAGATTTTGATGATTATGATTATATTTTAGGTATGGATCATAATAATATTCGTGATTTAAAGGCTCTACCCCCAACGGATCAATATGATTCAAAAATTCATTTATTTTTAGAGCCATTAAATCATCCTGAACATATTGAGGTTCCAGATCCTTATTACACAGGGAATTTTGAATTAACCTATGAGTTAGTTGATCAAGGCTGTGATTATTGGTTAGATTATTTAATAGATAAATACAACTTGTAAGTAAAATTCTATATAGGAGCATTTACTCCTATATTTTTAGATTTTATAATTCTACAGACAACAAAAAGCCCGCTGCTAGAGCGGGCTTTTCATGTTAGACCCTGGAGATGACCTACTTTCACATGGGGAGAC
>CANRJJ010000108.1 GCA_947630895.1 uncultured Wohlfahrtiimonas sp.
CCGATTAGCTTTGTGACTGCAACTTTGGGTGGCGAGATCGAAGTACCAACATTAGATGGTCGCGTGAACTTGAAAATCCCTGCTGAAACTCAAACAGGTCGTGTTTTCCGCTTACGTGGTAAAGGCGTGAAATCAATCCGTGGTGATCATCAAGGTGATTTACTCTGCACAGTGAATATTGAAACGCCAGTTAAATTAACGAATGAACAGAAAGATATTCTGAAACAATTCGGCGAAACATTGGGTGAAAAACATAACCCACAAGAAAAAGGCTGGTTAGATCGCGTCAAAGATTTTTTCGATGATGTTAAAAAAAAATAACTGATCTTTTCAATAAATAAAAAAATCCCGACTTTGGTCGGGATTTATTTTAGCGGTCAAAATAATGATGATAAAAAAGATATATTTCTTAGATTTTGAAAACCTTCAATCCACACAAAACGAACTGAATGAGCTCATCGATGAGACGTGCGAAGTTTATTTATTTCATGGTGCTCATCAGAATAACTTTCCCACATATTGGATGAAAACTGCTATAGATCTTGGTCATAGATTACATATGATCCAACTAAAAGAATCAGCCAACAATGCACTAGATTTTTTTATTTCTTATTATATTGGCAAGCTTGCATCTGATAATTCTTTAGAGTTTTTCATCATCTCAAATGATAAAGGTTATGATCCATTAATTGATCATTTAGCCACAGAAAATATCTCTGTTACGCGTATTTCACGCACTAAAGCAACGAAGCCCAAGAAAGTACCGCCAGTTTTACCTGATGACATTGATCCTAAATTGATTCGCTTGGCAAAAGTTGCTCTATCTAGAAGTAATCGTCCAACGAATAAAACAAAATTATATAACTTGATTGAAAGCAGCTCTGTTTTTGGACGATTCAAAGATCAACCATTGCCTAATATCGATATGTTTGTTGATTACTTACAATCATTAGAAATCCTCTCGATTGAAAATCAAAAAGTCATCCATCATTTACCCGTTCAATCATCGACTCATACTTCACCAGTCATTAAAAATCAGATTAGCCAAGTGTTATCACCGAAAATGATTCAACAAATACAAAATATTTTCAGTAAAGCCAATCGCCCAACGAAAGTTAAAAGCTTAAGATCGGTCATAGAGAGCTCTGTAATTTCGCAAAAAGATAATATTAATCAGTTAAAGACAGATGATGTTATTCAATACCTTCAACTCTCTAAAACCATAAACATTCATAATGGTAGCGTGACTTATCAAACCCCAATTTCACAGCCTTTGCTCAATCAAAACTATGAAAAATGTCAGAAAATTCTAATTAAAATCAATCCTAAAAGTAGACCTGCCACACAAGATAAGTACATTGCTTCTATTAAATCTTGGGTAAAATGCACAGACAGTGAAGCCTTAGAAATATTCAAAAAGTTACAAAAAAACAAGCAACTTTAATACCCAAAAAGCTTGAAGTATTTTATGCGACAATAGCCAAAATTGATCGATAGAAGGAAATTATGCAACACACATCCAATGATCCACTACATGGTAAAAAACTCGCAAATATTCTAGAAGAGCTTTTAGAATACTTTGGTGGATTTGACAAGCTCAGTAAAGAAATCAACATCCGTTGTTTTACACACGAACCAAGCATTAAATCATCATTGAAATTTTTGCGACAAACACCCTGGGCAAGAGAGAAAGTAGAAAACTTATATCTGGAGATACAACGTAAAAATTAGAAGCTTACATAAAAAATCCCGACCTAAGTCGGGATTTTTTATTAGGAGATTATTAGAAGTTATATCTAAAACCTAAGTAAATTTCATTGCTTACAACACGCGCTTTCATTTTTTCATCTTGAAGTCCACGAGCATTTGCAAAATTATTCCAACCACTTTCTGCTTTACCTTGATCTACATAACGATAGCCAAGATCAATATTGAACTCTTTTACTGGTGTATAAGTAACACCAGCGCCGATTGAATAAGCAATGTTATTCTCAGTTTGGCTACCATACTGACGAGCTGCATTGCCCTGCCAACCTGATGATTTCAAGCTTGCAACACCAACACCCAAAGTCGCAAACACTGAGAAGTTATCATTGATTACAAAATCTTTATAACCATTGATCATAAAGCGCTGTGATTTAATTTTATGATGATTTAAGCTGCCACGGAAAATACTAGAATCACTTGTATATTCAGCGTTATGAGGGAATACATATTCTAACTCTACACGCCAGTTGCTATCAAATTGATAACCCGCTGCAATAGAACCATTAACAAAATCTTTTTTATCTTTTCCTTTTACAAAAGAGCCAATACCAGGACGATTACTTGAATCCATATCTTTGGCTTTATCATTCACAGAAATTACACGGCCACCTACATAATAGTTTTCCGCATAGCTCATAGAAGTTGAAAGAGCCATCAAAGCACCCATTGAAAGCATAAGAATTTTTTTATTCATTGTTTTTTCTCATATAAATTTATTTTTAAAGTTCACTGCTAACATCTTTAACAAATGAAGGTCGAAATTTTACAATAAAAAATGATATTTAACAAAAATTAATAAAAATATTCAGCCTAATTAAATGTTAGGCTGATATAAAATGACTATTTTTCAGGGATTACCCAATAATTATTCGTATTATTTTTTACCATATAATCAGCAAATTCTTTTGAGTTATAAGCATCTACGATTGCCTTTGCCCATTTTGCATCTTTATTTTTTTCGCGCACAACGACTTGAATATATAAATCAGGCAGTAATGTTTCATGCGCTAAAGCTGTCGATGGGTCCATTCTACCGTACCAAACAACACCACCAGGCACAACGGCATAATCAGCTTCATCCAACAATCTTGGAATCAAGGTTGAATCGATCTCTTTAATCTCTAAATTATATGGATTAGCAACTACATCGCGCTTTGTTGCTTTCATCAAATTCACATCTGGCTTTAATTGAATCCAACCAATTTTTTGCATCAAGGAATAAGCTCGTGCTGCATTCGCCTCATCCATTGGAATCAATATTGTCATCCCTTCTTCAATTTGATCAATAGAAGTTAAGGCCTTAGAAAATATTGCCGCTGGAACAGTTGGAATTTTCTGAATTGCTACCAAATCTGTATCGCGTTGCTCATTAAAGACATCCATATAACCGACATGCTGCGCAACCGTTACATCGACAGAATCTTCAAGCTTTGCAATATTGGCATCCAAAGCATGTCTAAATTCGATGTTTTCAACAACATAACCATTTTTTTCTAAAATCGGAATCACCGCATTATTGAATAATTCATTATATGGCCCTGGAGATGATCCCATTTTAATCACATTCTCAGCTTTCTCATTCTGCCCACAACCCACTAATAACATCGCCAATGTCATCACACTTGCCATTAGCTTCAAACTTTTTTTCATATTTTTCCTTACTTGAATTAAACCAAAATAACATACTTTATATACATGCTTTATATGAATATACGTTGCACTATATTACTAATAATATTTTCAAGTCAAGATTAAATAATATTTCAGACTGAAAGATATAATATTTTGTCACTAAATCTTTATATTAATGCCGTACAATAATATTTGAAGCTTTACCCATACTGATAAATAAGGAGCAACACAATGTTAAAAGTTATGCAATCTCCAGGTAAATATATTCAAGGTCCTAATGCGACAGAACACTTAGCTGAATACGTCAAACCACTCGCTGATAATGCACTAATCATTGCAGATGAGTTCGTTTTTTCATTGGTGGAAAAACAAATCATCCATAGCTTTCAAAAAGAAAAACTAACATTTACGAAAGCACTGTTTAATGGCGAATGCTCACAAAATGAGATCAAACGTTTAAGCGAAGTCTTAAATCAAAATAAAGCATCGATTGTCATCGGCGTTGGTGGTGGTAAAACATTAGATGCCGCCAAAGCAGTTGCACATTATGCGAAGCTTCCAATCGTTATCGTTCCGACCATTGCTTCAACAGATGCACCGACAAGCGCCCTTTCTGTGATTTATACAGATGGTGGCGAGTTTGAAAGCTATCTTTTCTATCCAAAAAATCCTGATGTTGTGATCATGGATACATCTATTATTGCTAATGCCCCAACTCGTTTGTTCGTAGCAGGAATGGGCGATGCTTTAGCCACATATTTTGAAGCAAGAGCTTGTACTTATGCAAATAAAACAACGATGGCGGGTGGATTTAGTACGTTAGCGGCGAGATCATTGGCGACGCTTTGTTATGAATCTTTATTGGCTGAAGGCTATAAAGCGAAAGTTGCTTCTGAAAACAATGTGAGCACAAAAGCATTAGAAAATATTGTAGAAGCGAATACTTTACTAAGCGGTCTAGGTTTTGAAAGTGCGGGATTAGCAGCTGCTCATGCGATTCATAATGGTTTCACGGTGATCGAAGAATGCCACGATATGTATCATGGTGAAAAAGTCGCATTTGGCACATTGGTGCAACTCGTTTTAGAAAATGCACCTATTGAAGAAATTGAAGAAGTTCTAGATTTCTGTACTCAAGTTGGTTTGCCTGTAACGATCGAA
>CANRJJ010000109.1 GCA_947630895.1 uncultured Wohlfahrtiimonas sp.
TTGCAGCAGAGCGATCTAAAAATCTTATCTGAAACCTCTGTTGAAAAAATTATTGCAGTCGCAGAATCTCTTCAACCAAAAATTATGGTGATTGACTCTATCCAAACAATATTTACTGAATTCTTGAATTCGGCACCTGGCAATGTTGCTCAAGTTAGAGAAAGTGCAGCACTCCTTACTAGATACGCAAAACGCACCAATACGGCAATATTTTTAGTTGGACATGTTACCAAAGAAGGTGCGATTGCTGGCCCTAGAGTTTTAGAGCATATGGTTGATTCTGTTTTATATTTTGAAGGTGAAGTTGGCTCTCGATTTAGAATTATGCGTGCTTACAAAAACCGCTTCGGACCTGTCAATGAATTGGGCATTTTTGCAATGACCGAAAAAGGATTACGAGAAGTAAATAATCCTTCTGCAATCTTTTTATCTCGTCATGATGAGCCTAGTGCAGGCAGCGTAATTATGGTGACCAAAGAAGGAACTCGCCCATTATTGGTTGAAATACAGGCTTTAGTTGATCAATCTTTTGGCAATTTTCCACGGAGAGTTACTTTGGGGATCGAGCAAGCTCGATTGACCATGTTATTAGCAGTATTACATCGACATGCAGGCATTGCCATGAATGATCAGGATGTCTATGTGAATGCAGTTGGTGGCGTAAAAGTAACCGAAACTGCTTCAGATCTTGCTGTAATTGCCGCAACTTATTCTAGCTTTAGAAACAGAATCTTGCCTTCCGATTTAATTATTTTCGGTGAGGTTGGTTTATCAGGAGAAATTAGACCTATTCCTAATGGAGAAGAAAGACTAAAAGAAGCATTCAAACATGGATTCAAGCAAGCAATCATCCCTAAAGGAAATGCGCCGAGACAAGTTGCTGCAGGCTTAAAAGTGATTTCTGTGACAAAACTTGCTGAAGTTATCGATGCATTGGCAGAGATTGCTAATAATTAAATTAGCAATCTCCAACCTCAAGCAATTCAGTTGATTAATTAGATTTCACACGATGAAAATGAAGTCGTCCTTTTTCTAATTGCCTCTGTTTAAAAATATGCTCTGCACAAATAACATCACCTGATATATCACCTTTACACATAACAGGTACGCTACCTTTCGGAACTGCATAACTAGAATCTTCTTCTGGTAAGAGATTTAATAATTTTTCACGAGAATCATTATCCAAATCATTTAAATTTGTTGTTGTATTACCGACTGGGCCTTCAGATAAGTTATTACCTGTCACTCCACCGTAAGCATTATTCGTTACGCCTTTATTCATGACATCACTTGAATTATTCGCAGCCCCTGTTTTCAAATCCAAAGACAACGTTTTTCCAAAAGCTACATCTATCAAACAGGGGTCATATAAATTATCAACTTCCACGAAACCAGATTGTTCATGAATCCCCCAAGTATTGAAAACAACACTTTGATTATTTGGATCATATTGAGGATTTTGGAGTGTTCTCTCGCCAGATCGCGTACCATCCGCAATTAACCTTGTATACCATCCATTATCCTTTTTCGTGACAGGCATTTGAATACTTAAATCATGCACTGCTGCTTCTAAAGGATCAACAGAACTCCCTCTCACATAATGAACCGCCCCCTCTGTCAAATCTCTCAACGTTACAACAGGAAATAACTTAGTGCCGCCTTTAACACTCGATGCTTTAACAGATTGTGACATATTATTTTTATCAACAATACTATAAATAAAGTGTTCAACAAGTGAGTTATTACCACGATCTAGTCTCTTACTCTCAGCAATACCTGTACCAAAAGCCACTGTATAGTACTTTGTTGTATCATCATACGTTACTAATGGCTTAACTGTAATTGCTGACTGTCCCTCATTATTCGGGCTCGTTTTTGCCTCAAATAACAAAGTAATGCTAGTGCTAGAATCATCATCATAATCACCATCTTGGAAATCTACACGGTATAGATTGCCACTGTAATCCCCTACATAGATACGCTCTACAATCTGCCCACTTTCATTAGGATTCTTTTTAACCACAATGGATGGTGTAGATGCACCACCGCCATGATTATTTAAAGTAATTTGATGAAGCTTTTCACCTGTATAAGCATTAATAAAATATAAAACTGATTTTTCAACTCCATATCCATTGCCAAATACAGCAATAGATTTCCATTTTTTATCTTCCATTTGGTTAAAAAATTCAAAGCCAGAATAGGTATAACCTAGATCCTCAAAACCTTTCGTTCTATATTTTTTAGGCCCTTCGTTAGTAATTTCATACAACGGAAGCACTTTATCTATTGGATCACTCTCTTCTGATGGCAGCATAGACTGACTTACTACCTGATTTTCTGTTCCTGCAAATAATCTATAACCTACTAACCCTTTACCACCAGCTCCCATACCTGTCATGCCAATAGTTGCAAATATCAACCCCTTATTTGGTTGAAATACTTTTGCATCAGTAACATTAGTTTTACCTTCTAATATAAGCGTCGCATTTCTGTTATTCTTGGCAATTTCATCCAAACGATGCGCCAACAATTGTGGAAAATATGCAGTATCTCTTCCCCCTGCTCTTGCCCTGTAATCAATTCCTCTTTGAGCATTAATAAAGTTAACAAATCCATCATTATCAGGAACAATTAATAAATTTGAACGCTGAAACTTTGTTTTAAATATTAAGTACGAAACTAAATCCTTACTTAAATCTTGTGTCATTCTATCTTTGGCTACATTCACATATAACTCATCTTTATTTGCTAAAACAATATTAGAATTTGTAATACTTCCCATTGGTTTTATACGACTTCTTAATGTGCCTGATGACTCAACACGACCAAAATTCATCAACCAATCGATATAATCAGAATTAAACCTCTGATCCTTATGACTTAATTCATATATCTTTGAAAATTCATCAACAGTTGCAGAATCATCTAAATATCTAAACTGCTCTCCTTGTTTGTTACTTGGACCAAGCGTTAAATAGCGGCCTGAATTGGGCAAAATAGTATCATCAGTATCCCAAAGCTCCATCGTTTCTATGACTGGCACTTTCATAGTACTGCCTGGAGCTGTGGTATATTTACTTATATATGGCACCATAGCTCTTACTGTACCTGTATGCTGCCTAAAGTTAAAAGTCGTATCATAACGAATTGATCCTACTGTCGACATGTCAACAATGCCATCTTTAAACACAGGCTTACCTTCTAAAGCATTTGCATTTTTACGATCTGTAATTGCAAAAGTACTACTGGAAGTTTTAATAATGGTAGAAAAAATTTTATCGAACGCATTCAATAGATCAGTAGCACTACCACCTGACTCTCCAAAACCTAAATTCAATCCTTTAGTCGGCGCAGTCATACTTACATAAATTGGAGATAAAGGATCAACAAACATACTGACACTGTGTGTATAAATTGGCATTTTCACCGAAAAAGAATCCTTCCAAGGTTTACCTGCATCATCAACTGATTTAGTTAACCATCTACCATGTGGATTAATAGGCTTACGTACATCCCTCAAATCTACAGAAGAAGTTAATCGCCCAATGATTTCGCCTTTTCCTTCAAAATCACCACTAACAGATACATTGACACCGTTATAATATTCATCATTACTAGAAATTACTGAGTTTTCGAACAACTTAATACCATCATTCAAATCAATCCCGAATGCTTGCTGCGAATTATATTCACCATCAGTCATGACGATCATATGATTTTGCTGGCAACGATAGCGCAATGGTGTCTCATATTGAACGAATTCATAATAGCATTTAGAGCCTTCACATATCTTATCGGACTTATAGGGAGCTAATTGAAACGCCACATTAGCAGTTCCTCTAGCATTCATCGGCTGCCCACGAAACATTTTAATTGCTTCATATACTGCTGGATAAATTGGAGTATTCCCTGCTGATACCTTCATTCTATGCTTAGTACTTGCCAGCTCTTCTTGTAACTCTTCTTCACTTAACCCGGAATAATCATCGATTGGTAAAGATAGCAATCCGCCTTCCCCTCTAATAGGTTTATCATCATATGATAACCATAAAACAGAAATACCAATATAAGCATGATCCCTATAACTACGCATGATAGTGTCGACAGTATATTCTAAAGCTTGATTGCGAAATCCTAATACACAACTTTCAATCAATGGTGGTCTTTTCTTACCATTAATCAATCCATTAACAGCCTTTTGTTCATCCCACGGCACATATTTACCATCAATGAATGGATCATATTCACCTAGCTTTACTCGATCAGCATGCCACGAATCAGATTGTCTTTGACAAATTGGGTTACCAAACGAAATATAATGCTCAGGTAAAACTGTGTCTTGGAATTTTTTCATCGACCCACTATCATCTAATACCATAAGAATATTAGGTTTCGGTCTTTCTGAATTAAAAATAGGCTCAAAAGATGGTTTAAATCCAGTTTTTTTAAAAGGTGCATAAGGTGGAAAATAATGCTCTTCGGCACTATGAGCAACTCCTGTAGATATGGATATAGTTGCCAATAATATTA
>CANRJJ010000110.1 GCA_947630895.1 uncultured Wohlfahrtiimonas sp.
TTGAGCTGATTTTTTTTAAAAGTGTCTCATAAGAAAAACCTCGATGAAAATACCGAGGTTTATCAGCGATCTGAAAGAGCCTTACGGCTCTTTTTTTGGATAAATAGACCAAATATAATTTTGGAACTCTTCAATCGTATCAGAGCTAGCAGAGCGTTTTAAGTAATTTAAAATGCTATCTAAATATGGCTCACTGGGTTGAATATCATAATGTAGTGTATGACTTAATTTTTTATATTGTTCTTTGACGAGATTAGTATTGTTCGGAATCTCTTTAATATTGATGCGCATATCTTTAAAAATATAACGCAAGCCATCAAGGTTACCAATCATCGGAATAGAACCATGTTCTTCGCCTTCGTATTGTCTATATTGATAATTAAGATTAGTAAAAGGCTGAGTTTTAAGATAATGGTTAAATTTTTGAATACCTGAATAATGATTGGTTAAATGATCTCTATTTTCACTTTCGCCAACTTGAGTCAAAAATAAAATTGTGTTGTGAAAATCTCTTCCTCCGGTTTGTTTAAAACGATCGAGCATCACTTCTTCATCCCACCAAATACTAGGATCATGTACAAGATAAGCTTGCATATTGATTGTGCCATTTAGCATGTGATTCAATGCTGTAATTCCACCAAAAGAATGACCAATAAAAATATTGAAACCATTTGTTCTGTATTGCTGATTAATTTCAGGCATTAGTTCATTTTCTAAGAATTGGAAAAAATTAACATTGCCACCTGTTTCGCTTTGAATGCGTTTATTGGATGAGTGATCATTTGCATTTTGTTCAGTTGGTGTTAAATCACGAGAGCGATCAGTATTGATAACACCAATTATGATCATTTCAGGAATAGCAGGGTAAGGCGATTTTGATAATTTTTCGACGATTCCTGTTAAGTAATGAAAGTTACTTTCACCATCTAATAAATAGATGGTTGGATATTTTTGATGACTATATTTCTCATAAGATAAAGGTAAATAGACCTGTATTTCACGATTTTCATCTAAAATAGTCGAATATATTCTTTTAGAGTGGCCAATAGTAATAGGGCTATTAGCAAAAGCAGTATTGGTGGAGATAATAGTAAAACAGAGCAATAGAATGATTTTTTTTAACATGAAATGTTTCCAATATATTTTATATGTAAGATGTTAATGATAATCATTATTATTTGCAATCAATCGAATTGTATATTTAATATGAAAAAGGTATTGACCGACAGAATTAAAAGCGGTTTAATGCAAAAACTATTTTTTCAAATAGCGCCGATTTGACACAGATTGCGGGCGAAAACAGCTAAACAGTGGATCATGTATCCTAAAAATTTTCTGTTAAGCCCGTTGTGTACGCATCGGGCTTAATTTTTGCTTAGGAGATATCATGAAAAAAATTTGGTCAAAAGCATTAACAACAAGCGTATTGGCAGTGAGCTTAATCTTGGCGGGTTGTGGTCAAGGCAATGATTCAGCAGCTTCTACAGAGCCTGTAGAGAAAAAAGAAATTACAATCGGTACAACGCCAGGGATGTTCGCGGATATGGTGCGTGATTCAATTCGCCCTCAGTTAGAACAGAAAGGCTATACATTAAAATTGGTTGAGTTCTCAGATTACGTTCGTCCAAATCATGCATTGGCTGAAGGTTCTTTGGATATTAATGTATTCCAACACAAACCATATTTGGACTTATTTAAAGAGCAACATAAATTAGATTTGGTTGAAGTATTCCAAGTGCCAACATCACCATTAGGCATTTATGCAGGTAAAACAACAAGCTTAGATGATGTGAAAGATGGCAGTACAGTTTCAGGTCCAAATGATCCAAGTAACTTTGCGCGTGCTTTAGTGATGTTGGATGAATTGGGTTGGATCAAGTTGGCTGAAGGTTCAAATCCATTGCAAGTAACAGTAAAAGATATTGCAGAAAATACAAAAAATATTGAAATTATTCAATTGGATGCAGCGCAATTACCTCGTTCACGCCAAGATGTGGATTTTGCTGTGATCAACGGTAACTATGCAATTGATGCTGGTATCAAATTGACAGAAGCATTGTTCCAAGAGCCAAGTTTTGCTTATGTAAACTGGAGTGCGATTAAACCAAAAGATAAAGATACAGTTTGGGTAAAAGACATTACAGAAGCTTATAATTCTGATGAATTTAAAGCGTACATTGATGAGAAATTCCCAGGTTTTAAATTGCCAGCAGTGTGGAATAAAGCTAACTAATGATTAGTGAAAGCAGAAAAAAAGCCCAGTTTTTACTGGGCTTTTTTGTTTTTACTCTTTTAAGAAAGATTCGCCGTATTTCATAGGCGATAAGCCAAAATAATCAGCAATTGTCTGACCAATGTCTGCAAATGTTTTGCGGTGACCAATATAGCGAGGTGGAAGCGAAGGCGCATAAACCAACACAGGAATGTGTTCACGAGTATGATCACCACCCTGCCATGAAGGATCGCAGCCATGATCAGCAGTGATGATGAATAATTCATCTTCACCAATTTTTGCCAAGATTTCAGGTAATCGTTGATCAAAATATTCTAAAGCTTCGGCATAGCCAGGAATATCTCTACGATGACCAAAGTCTGAGTCGAAGTTTACGAAGTTAGTGAAAATAATACTATTATCATGTTTAACTTCATCTAAAATTTCTAAAGTGGTATCAAATAGCGCAGGGATTCCTGTTGCTTTATGCTTTTGTGTAATTCCAACATGAGCATAAATATCAGCAATTTTTCCTATGGATACAACTTCACCATTTTTTTCTGTCACCAATTTTTCCAATACGGTCATAAATGGTGGTTCAACAGCATAATCTTTACGATTGCCTGTGCGCTCAAAGTTTTTAGAATCAGGACCAATAAATGGGCGGGCAATGGCACGGCCAATATTGTATCCGCCTTCAGTTAATATCTCGCGTACGCTTTCACAAAGTTTATATAGATTGTCTAAGCCAAAGGTTTCTTCGTGGCAAGCGATTTGAAATACAGAGTCAGCAGATGTATAGAAAATTGGCTTACCTGATTTCATATGTTCTTCACCGAGCTCTTCTAGAATTGCTGTGCCAGAAGCATGGCAATTGCCCAAATATCCTTTTAAGTTATTTTTACTGACAATTTCATTCAATAACTCTTCAGGGAATGAGTTGGTATGATCGGGAAAATATCCCCAATCGAATAAAACAG
This sequence comes from uncultured Wohlfahrtiimonas sp., assembly GCA_947630895.1. Classification (GTDB taxonomy): domain Bacteria; phylum Pseudomonadota; class Gammaproteobacteria; order Cardiobacteriales; family Wohlfahrtiimonadaceae; genus Wohlfahrtiimonas. The sequence continues at coordinate 3,193 of CANRJJ010000110.1, forward strand.
GCGCGCCAGCGATTTCCCAATGGCCAGAAGGCGTATCTTTACCAGATGAAATTTCTTCAGCGAATCCATACAGTGCATTTGGCTTAATTGATGGATCTAAACCTAATGGAAATGTACCTGTAGAGCCTTCTGCAGCTTTACCTAATCCTAACTTAGTGAGATTGGGTAAATATAAAGGCTTTGGAATGCCATTCGCATCTTTTCGGTGATCACTGCACCATTTTGCGATATGACCTAAAGTATCAGAGCCAGCATCACCAAATTTATGAGCATCTTTAGATGAGCCAATCCCAAAAGAGTCTAAAACAGCGATTGTTATTCTTTTCATGAAATCTTCCTTATTTTAAGATGATTAATAACTGCTGGATGAATCTTTAGAAGCCGTATTGGAAACAATTTGAACGCCAGAGCTACTGCCTAATCGGGTTGCACCAGCATCGATCATTTGTTGTGCTGTTTCAACAGTTCTAACACCACCAGATGCTTTCACGCCAATCGTATCGCCGACGGTTTTGCGCATCACTTCAACATCAGCAACGGTTGCACCACCTGTGCTAAAGCCCGTGGATGTTTTAACAAATTCAACATTGAGTTCTTTGCAGATTAACGCAACTTGTTTGATTTCTTCAGGAATTAATAAGCAAGTTTCAAAAATAACTTTTAACAATTTGTGGTGTGCTTTAGTGACATCATGAACTGCTTTAATATCTGCTTTAACTAAATCTAGTTTTTTGCTTTTTAGAAAGCCGACATTAATCACCATATCAATTTCATCAGCACCTGCTTCGATCGCTTTTTCTGCTTCAAAAGCTTTGGCAGAAGAGAGCATTGCACCTAATGGAAAACCTATCACTGAACAAACTTTAACATCAGAGTTTTTAAGCTGTTTTGCCACTAATGGAACATAGCAAGAGTTAACACAAACAGAAAAAAAGTGATGTTCTTTTGCTTCATCACAAATTTTTATAATGTCAGCTTCTGTCGCATCCATTTTGAGTAATGTGTGATCGATGTATCGTGCATAATCTGTATTGTTCATGGCAGTTCCTAAGTTTTGATGAGTAAAAGTTTTAATAACTCTATGTAAGCATTCTATTTTATTTTGAACTATGGATCATTAGATGAAGCATTGAATATTATTATGATGGTTATTTACAATAATTATTCTAGTTAATATTTTTGTTAAAGCAATTTAAAGATTGCCGATGCAGTTATGAAAAAGAGAA
>CANRJJ010000111.1 GCA_947630895.1 uncultured Wohlfahrtiimonas sp.
AAAAATTACCGAAGCACGTGCTTTTAGTTGTTGATCAAGGCTCTGGCAACCAATCAACCTCTTTGCGCTATGAAACAACCGTTAGCCACTATGAAAAATTAGGCGCTGATATTATCTCTTTTTCAGGTGACAAAATGGTGGGTGGGCCACAAGCAGGCATTATCATTGGGAAATCTGCATTGATTCAAAAAATTAAAAAACATCCGATGATGCGTGTGTTTCGACCAGGAAAAGAAACTTATGCTTTATTGGAAGCATTATTGATCACTCAATTGAACAATAAACATAGTGATGTTAATCGCACAGGATGGATTGTGAAACAACCATTGAGCTGGCACAAAAACTTAGCAGATGATCTTGCTGAAAAAATTGGTGATACAGTTAAAGTGATTAAATCTGAATTTTTAGTGGGCGGTGGTACAACACCCAAAGCTAAATACCCAACTTTTGCTTTAGAGCTACAAAGCAAGCAATCCGCAGATGAATTATTAACTTTATTGCGCCGACAAAAAACAGCCATTATCGGCGTGATTCATCAGGGCAAAGTATTAATCTACCCTGCTACCCTTTTACCTTCTGAATATGATTATGTTGCTCAAGCTATTTCTGAGCTAAAGGATTCACAATGAATGCAGTAATTGGCACTGCTGGCCATGTTGATCATGGTAAATCAACTCTAATTCATGCATTAACGGGCATTAACCCTTCGCGCTTACCTCAAGAACTCGAGCGTTCAATGACGATCGATCTTGGGTTTGCACATTTTACAGCCCCAAATGGCGATAAAATTGGCATCATTGATGTTCCTGGGCATGAGCGATTCATTCGTAATATGGTGAGCGCAGTTTGGGGGCTGGATTTAGTGCTATTTGTCGTTTCTGCGGAAGAAGGCTGGGCACCATTATCCGAAGAACATTTACGCATCATCACTGCCATGGGAAAACATGAGTGCATTTTGGTATTAACCAAATGCGATTTAGTCAGTGAAGAACAAAGACAAATGGTTGAGGATGAAGCCCTCGAACATTTCTTAAATACTATGGATAATTTGCCTGATGTTGTCAGCGTCAGCGCACAAAATGGTTCAGGTATGGAAGCGCTTAAAGAAGCGATCATCAATAAACTACAAGTTTTGCCACAAAGAGACGAGCTAGATTATGGCGCGCATTTATATGTAGACCGAGTGTTCTCCGTCAACGGTATTGGCACAACCATCACAGGCACTTTGCGTGGTTCTGCGATCAAAGAGAATGATACTTTAACGCTCTTCCCTGGCAATCAAACCGTGAAAGTGCGCTCTTTACAGAGCTATCATAATCAAGTTGAAATTGCCGAGCCTTATTCTCGTACCGCTGTTGGATTGAAACAGGTGAATAAAAAATCTGTCAGTCGAGGAAGTTGCTTAGTCGCAAATCCTGATTCTATTACCATGAGCACAGATTGGGTCGTTCAACTCAACCCACAATTCAGTAGCAAACTTAAAAAACAAGGCGTAGTCGAAGTTGCGCTAGGAACTTCTCACACTCAAGCAAAATGCTATGTTTACGCTGATGGGCAATTGGCAAGATTGCAATTGAATGAAGCCATTCCAGCCTTTTGGGGACAACCTATGTTGATTATTCAGCATGGTGGTAGCCAAATTATTGGTTCAGGAAAAGTTGCATGGTTGCATCCTTTAAAACCTAAAATGCGTAACTTTTTACAAGAAGCTTTAACTTCTATCGATATTAAAAGTGCAGATTTAGAATCTAAAATTGCCTTAGAAATTCAATTGAATGGCTTTACGTATCGCCAAGCTGATATCAAGCAACCAGATCATTCTGAAGTATTAGGCGAATGGTGGATTTTACCAACGGCGATGAAAAAACTACACAATGATTGTGCAACGGTATTGAACAATGCCATCAGCGCTATGACTGTAGAAGATATCGCTAAAGCAATTCAGCATCCTGTTTCATTAACGGAAGCGATGATTAATCGTGGCTGCGAGAGCAATGAATGGCAAAAGATTAAAGGTGGCATTGTTAACTCCTTTAATCTCGCGAGCGATGCCTTGCCTGACAATCTTCAAAATCTTTATGATGACATTCAAAAATGTGGCATCTCAGGCTTTGAGGCAGGTAAATCTCGGATTGTTGGTATTAAACGTTTACTTCGCGCATTGACCGAAAAAGATTTGATCGTACCTACCGAAGATGACATCTTTTTCACTTTAGAAATTTACAATGGCATTGTGCACGACATTATGATCAATCGTAAAATTGGCGATATATTTTCGATTGCAGATGCAAGAGAAAGAATTAACTTATCTCGCAAACAATTTATTCCATTGTTAAATCGTATGGAAAAAGATGGGTGGGTAAAACGCATCGAAAACGATCGTGAAGTTTGTCGTGAATATTTAGAGGATTAAAGGAATTAATATGATTGAAGTTTATGGAATACCAAATTGTGATACCGTTAAAAAAGCACGTACTTGGTTAACTGACCATCAAATCGAATATACATTTCAAGACTTCAAAAAAATTGAAGTTAAAGATGCAACAGTCATGTCTTGGATCGAGGCTTTTGGTTTAGATACTGTCATCAACAAGCGCGGAACCACTTGGCGCAAATTATCTGATGATGAAAAAACATTGTGTGAAAATGCTGAAACCGCATTGCCAATTATTTTAAGCAATTTAAGCATGGTCAAACGTCCTATCGTAGCGATTGATGACAAGCCTACATTGATTGGTTTCAACGCTGATGATTGGACAAAGCAATTTCAAAAATAAAATTTAATCCATAAAAAAGCCCAGCTTAGCTGGGCTTTTTATTTGCTCTACAATTACTTATCTTCTCTAGGGAAAATTAAGTTCAAAATAATCGCTGTAAATCCACCAGCTGCAATGCCTGATGAGAATAAAGTTTTAATCATATCAGGTGCAAATTGCAAGATAGCTGGTTGCTGAGAAACACCCATACCTACCGCTAAAGATAGCGCCATAATCATGATAGCTCTGCGGTTTAATGCTTCACGTGAAACAATACGCACGCCTGAAGCCGCTATCGTACCAAACATCACTAATGTTGCGCCACCCAAAACTGGCTCTGGAATTCTTTGAACAAACTGTGCAACCGCTGGGAATAAACCTAAAATGATCAACATGCCTGATACAAAGTAACCCACATAGCGGCTAGCTACGCCTGTTAATTGAATGACACCATTGTTTTGACCAAAACAAGAATTTGGGAATGTATTGAATACTGCTGAAACCATCGAGTTTAAACCATTAGCCAAAACACCGCCTTTCAAGCGTTTCATATATTCTGGACCTTCAACAGGCTGATCTGATACATCTGATGTTGCAGTAATATCACCAATCGTTTCCAATGATGTCACCATGAAAATCAAGATTAATGGTAACAACAAGTTCCAATCAAAAGATAAACCATAATAAAAAGGTTCAGGAATCGCGATTAATGGTGCATCTGTAGGAGCATATTCTGGCAACATATCAAAAGCCCAAGCCACAACATAGCCAATTGACATTGCAATTACCAATGAAGCAACACGAAGATACGCATTTTTTTGACCATTAAGCAAAACAATAATCGCCAATACAATACCTGCTAATAATAAGTACTTAGGTGAACCAAAAGTATTATCAGATAAAGCTGCATAACCACCACCAACAGATGTTAAGCCCACTTGAATCAATGATAAACCGATGATCATTACAACAATACCAGAAACTAACGGTGTAATAATGCGGCGTGCTAAATGCAGACCTCTGGAGAGTAAAACTTCTGTCATTGCTGCAACAAGTAATGTGCCGAATAAAGCTGCCATCATTGCATTATTATCTAAGCCACCATTTTTCAATGCTGTTCCACCCATAATTAATGGTGCAACAAAGTTAAAACTTGTGCCTTGAATAGATAATAAGCCAGAACCGATCGGTCCCCATCGACGAATTTGAATCAATGATGCAACACCTGAAGCAAATAAAGACATGCTAATGATGCGCTGAGTATCGTGTGCTGATAATCCTAATGCCTGACAAATAATCATTGCTGGTGTAATCACAGCAACAAACATTGCGAGCAAGTGCTGAGAAGCAGCAAATAATGTTTGAGGTAACGGTGGACGGTCTTCTAAGCCATAAATCAAATCATTATTAACAGCGGGCTCTGACATTTGAGAATTCTCCTGATCGCAAAACGCGCATTGTAGTCCTGATTAAAAAAAACGCAAGCGGAGATTTATATTTTTTTTGACAGAATGAAAAAAGGCTAGATATAAAATCTAGCCTTTCTATTATGGTGGGTAGTGAGGGGATCGAACCCCCGACCCTCGCCTTGTAAGGGCGATGCTCTACCAGCTGAGCTAACTACC
>CANRJJ010000112.1 GCA_947630895.1 uncultured Wohlfahrtiimonas sp.
GGATTATCGAGCGATTTTCCCTTGGTGTGAATTGATTTTAGAAAAAATGAATCCTGATTTTCAAAAAGATCAGCATAGAGGTATCGCTTTATTATTTCCTATGGAGAAGTTATTTGAAGCTTATGTTGGGCATTATTTGCAAAAAAATATTGATCAATATGATGTGAAAACACAAGAGCAAAAACATTACTTGGTGAAACATCAAGACAATAGTTTGTTTCAATTGAAGCCTGATTTTGTTTTACGCTCTAAAAATTCAAAAGACGTAATCATTGCTGATACAAAGTGGAAAAATATTGTTCAAGATAAATCATTGCATAATTATGGCATTAGCCAAGCTGATATTTATCAGATGTTGGCTTATGGCTATAAATATCAGCAAAATGATGAAAGCTGTACAGAAATGATTTTGATTTATCCTTATCACGATCAATTTACAGAAAGATTATCTGTTTTTGAGTTTCATTCTAAGAATTTAAATCTTCATGTTGTGCCATTTAAACTATGGAATTGTGAGAAAGGAGAAGAAGGGCAGCAGTTGGCTGAGTTTCTTTCTAAGAATGAGTTAAAATGCTCAAATTAGTCTTTAGAGCCATTCGGAAAACAAAATGTTAAACATCAGTTCAGCAAAAATAGAAAAAATCATTATTCATCAAGTTGGGAATATTGGGCGAGAGGAGGAATGTGTTTTTTCTATCGCTGATATTCAACCAAGTGCTTCGCTAGAAGCATTGTTATTAGAGCATTACTTATTGCCATTATCAGAGCTTGAAGAAACATTTGAGTTCAAAGCAGGCGATTTAACAGATGTGATCGAAAGCCATGCACAAGAGATTTTTGTAGAGAATGAAGATTTTCATGATGCTTCCATCAAAATTGCTCAGCATCTTTATAGTGTGACGAATCATCCAAACATCATGGGTGGCGATTTTATTATCATTCTCTTTGATCATATCTTTATGAATGCCAAGGAAACGAAAGCACTTGGTTTATTTAAAGTGGAGTCGAAAGATGATTATCTCGACATTTATGATAATAACGGCACATTGGAATTCATAGAAAAAGAAGGCATTTCTTTAAGAAATATCCAAAAAGGGGCGCTGATTTTAGCGAATGATGATTCTGTTTTAGCGATTGATAGCCAAAAAAAACGCACAAAATATTGGCATGATGATTTCTTAAGTTTAAAACCAAAGCAAACAGAGCGAGCAGAGCTGAAAGCGAGTAGTGAGGTTTTGCGTGGATTGAATAAGCGCATTGCAACGCCAGAACAGCGCTTGGAGTTTAATAAAAGCTTAGAAAATCATTTAGAAGAAAATGATGATATTCGTTTTAAAGATTTAGAAAATTTCTCGAAGCCTTATGTGGAAGAGCAAGAAATCAATCGTGTGTTTAATGCGGTGCAAAATAAAGCAGGATTTGAAATTGATCGCGAGATTAGCATACCAAGCCACCAATTCAGAGAGCAATCGAAAAATACCATGCAAAAAGCCAGCATTGCAGAAGGCGTGGATCTAGTGATTCGTAGCAAAGACACCTATATTGATCAGATTGAAATAGTGGAAGATGAGAAAGGTTTTACAGCGATTATTAAATTTGATGTTTATGAGCCTGAAGAGTCATAAACCACATGATTTTTATAATATAAAAACTTAATCTAATAATTAATCATCCAATCGTTTACATAAACTCTAATATGCGGTAAATATATTTAGGCAGCACCGTTATTATAAATATTATAAGGAGTTATTGAATGATTGGATTGAAACAAACATTAGCAATTACCGCAACGGCAGTATTTTTAACAGCTTGTGCTTCTAACCCTAAATTAAACGACCACGAGAAAGTGATGGTTAATAAAGTTTGGGTAACAACAGACTCTATCGACAATCGTGGTCGCCATGTTTCAGAAAGCGATAAACGCGTCAATAATTTCTATGGTTTAGCAGAATATAAGAAAGATGGTACTTTCGTAATGTTTACACCTAAAGGCAAACAAAAAATGGCAGGTGATTGGAGCTTTAGCCCAGATGGTTCAACCAGAACACTGGTCGCTAAAGATGCAGAAGGCAAAACATTATTTACAAGAACAGTGGATAACGTAACGGTAACGCCAAACGAATATACATACCGTGTATATCCACAAGAAAAAAATCGTAAACAATACATTGATATTATTCATAAACCACAAGCTAAATAAAATGACATAAATGATCAGCCAATGCGTTGTGTATTGGCTTTTTATAAGGAGGAATACAGGAATTACCAAAGTTGTAGGATATAAAGATGTAGAAATACTATAAATAAAAATGGAGGATATATCATGAAGTTATCAGTTGCTAAACGCATTCCGCATGAGGAAGTTATTGTATATTTTATGGAATCTATTGAAGGTGGTGGTTTTTTGCCAGGTGAAATTATTCCTCCTCTGAAAGATTTGGCACAAAAACTGAATCACCCAGAAGCAGTGGTATCTCATGCAGTCGATATTTTAAAGGCTGAAAATATTTTATTGGATACAAGCGGCGGTGGATTGATTTTAACAAGGAGCGATAAAGATTTAATTCTCAGTAGCTTGCGCAGTCGAATTTTAAATATTAATCCTGAAGACATTATTGACTTGTTAGAAATTCGTGAAGGCTTAGAAACTCGTGCATTCGTGCTGGCAACACAGCGCGCAACAGACAAAGATTTAAAAAATATTGAGCTTGCACTAGAAGCGATGGAAGATCGAGTAAAACTGCAAAAAACAGCAGCGAAAGAAGATCTGCGATTCCATTTGGAATTGGTGAAGGCGAGCCATAACAAAATGATGGTAGAAGTGGTCGAAATTATATTTGAGCGCTTTTTTGAAACATTGAATGACACAAGAACACATATTTATAAACTCAACAGCGTGGATCATTTTATTGATGTCCATAGAGAAATTTATAATGCCTTGGTGGCAAGAGATGCTGCATTGGGCTTAAGCTTAATGAAAGCACACATTCAACAAACCATTCAGCTCTATAAAGATCTGAAGAACTAGACAAAAGCCAAGCGCTGATTGAGCAATCCTTCAGCGCTTTTTTCATTCTTGTAGTACCATAATCAGCCTGTTGTGCACGAGAGGATATAAGAGGTTGATGACAAAAAATCTATTGGTTTCATTCATGATTGCCGCTCTCGGTGGCTATATTGCGAGTCTTTTGCACATTCCTCTTCCTTGGACATTGGGTGCATTATTTACATCGATCCTTTGGAATTTGAGCAGTTCACGATATGAAATTTTTACGCATGGCCGTAAAACAGGGCAGTTCATCATCGGTATTTCACTGGGATTATATTTCACCAAAGATATTGTGGCATTGATCGGGCGGGAGTGGTTTTTACTATCTCTTGGAGTGATTTGTTGTTTATTGGTCAGTTTAGTGACTATTTTAAGTATTTCTAAAAAACGCTTATCTTTTGCCACCATTTATTTTACATATTTGCCTGGTGGGGCAAGCGAGATGGTGAATTTATCGAAGAAATTTGGTGCGGATCAAGCATTCGTCGCAATTGGTCATACCGTTAGAATTATATTATTAGTTTTCAGCGTGCCACTCTTAGCCAGTATTTGGGTGGATGTTGAGCGTGTGAGGCAGCAAGCTGTGGTTGCGACGAATATTCAGGTTACGGGATTAATTGCGAGTTTAATCGGCAGCATCATTTTTATTACAATATGGCGAAAACTCAAGCAAGCCAATCCTTGGATGATTGGCGCTTTAATCGGTACGGCGATTCCGACTTATTTTATGGATTTAACGATGAAAGTGCCTGTGCCATTGTTGGCATTTGCTCAGGTTTTATTGGCGATGGCATTGGCAGATCCTATTACTAGAACTACATTGCAACACAGCTTGAAATATTTAAAAGGTATGTTGCTCACATCTGCACTGGGTATTGCAGCTTTGATTTTCAGTGCATATATCATTTCAGCACTGTTTCACTTAGACTTTTTAACCATCGGTTTGGGTATGATGCCAGGCGGAATCTCAGAAATGGGATTAACGGCTAAGCAGTTAAATCTTAATGTGGCGATTGTGACGACAATGCAAACTATGCGACTATTAATTGTGATGCTCGTCGCTAAGCCGATATTTATATGGATACAACAATGGAGAAAATCGGATAATATTTAAGTGTATAAATATTATTGTTATGATTTTTTTAATCATTTAAATATTATTTCTTAGGTATAATCAAAAAACTCATACATTGACGGATCATTGGAGACAAACGTGTTGGAATTAATCTTAGCAGGACTCGCAATAATTGCTTATATCGCATCTATGATCTTTTTAAAAAAGACACAAGT
>CANRJJ010000113.1 GCA_947630895.1 uncultured Wohlfahrtiimonas sp.
GTTTCTTTAGCATCTGTTAAGCCATAGTTCCAACGGCATGCATTTGTACAAGTGCCTTGGTTCGCATCACGATGGTTAAAGTAACCTGATAACAAACAACGACCAGAATATGCGATACACAATGCACCATGAACGAATACTTCCAATTCCATATCTGGGCATTCTTGGCGAATTTCATGAATTTCATTGATTGATAATTCACGAGATAAAATAACGCGTGTTAGACCTTGTTTCTGCCAGAACTTAACTGTTGCGCTATTCACTGCATTTGATTGAACAGACAAGTGAATATCCATATCAGGCCAGCGCTCACGCACCATCATGATTAAACCTGGATCTGCCATGATTAACGCATCTGGACCTAAATCAATTACTGGCGCTAAGTCATCTACGAATGTTTTTAATTTTGCACCATGTGGCATTGTATTCAATGCTACGAATAATTTTTTACCGTGTTCATGAGCATAATCAATACCCATTTTCATGCGTTCTTCATTTTTGAAGTCATTGTTACGCACGCGCAAACTATAACGTGGTAAACCCGCATAAACAGCATCTGCACCATATGCAAAAGCATAGCGTAAATTTTCAAAAGTGCCCGCAGGCGCGAGTAATTCAACTTGTCTTTGTGTCATGTTATATCCTTACAGGGGATCAAGGCCTATAGCCAAAAGGCGCATATTATAACCTAATTTTCACTATTAGGCCTTAAAATTACCCTACTGTTGCGGCGCTTCTTTTAAATCCTTCACTCGATTCAAATAACGATATGTCATGTAATACGCAGCCAAGCCATAAATAACAATTAAAGTTGCTAAATTCATCAAGACAGGAATCACATGCTCTAGCGATGCCCCCATTTGATTCACTCTCACCAAGCCATCAATGCCTGAAGTAGATGGGAAGAAGTCAGCAATAATATTCAAAATCTCTGGCATTAGATAAACTGGCCAAGACATTCCTGCTAAAAAGAAGAAAATCATACTGAATGGCAGCATCAATAAAAACACTGTATCCATCGTCTTAAATAAATATGACATTGCTAAAGCTAAGAATATAATCGCGCTGACAAAAAAGAATCCTAGAACTGCTAAATCTGATATTTCACCCAATCTCGGCAAGTCATACCAATAGGGTAAAAAGAGCGCAATGATCCAAAATACAAATGCACCATAAAAGAGATAGGCTGCATATTTTGCCAATACAACAACAAAACTTAAACGTGCTGTGGATAGATTTGTGGATTTCGTCAATTGAAAATCAAACAGAGAATTACGACTCAACACACAAGCCAACATCACACCCAACCAAATAGATTGATGCAAAATTAAAGTAAATGCAGGCGGGATGACATAAGTCGCATAACCAGTTTGTGGGTTAAATACTTGTACCATCACAGGTTGATAAGGCGCACTATTACCTTGTGCAACAGAAGGATCAACACCCATTTGGATCTGCTTATTCACCAAAATAGTTTGGTTTTTCTTCTGAACAATTGTAGAAATTGCTGTTGATGCTGCGCTATAAATCATGACATAACTTGCATCACCGTAAAAAATAGCGGCTTCTTTATGGCCTTGCAAAATATTTTGCTCAAAGTTAAATGGAATCACTAAAATCCCATAAACATCACGAGCTTTTAACAGCTCCTTCCCTTCCCCTAAGTTTTCAATGTGTTCAGTAATTTTTAATGAATCAGAAGCATCAATCATTCTCAATAAATCACGACTCATCGTTGTATTGTCTTGATCCATGACTGCAATCGGAACATCACGAACTTCTTCATTGTTATAAGGCAATGGATAAAAGAAAAAGTAAGTCACAATCCCAATGATTAAAACTGCAAAAACTTCACGAAAACGAAAGATCTTTGATAATTCATGAATCATTACTTCAAAAAAAATCTTAAGCATGATTCACCTCTTTTTTCATTATCATTACTCTCAACATGATCAACATATAAGCGACTATTCCAATCATAATCATGATAATAATGGATTTCATAGATACCCAAACACCAGCTGCTCTCAACGTTTGGTCTAATCTTGCTTCCATATACCAAGTGATCGGTAAAATAGATCCCCAAATTTGGGCAGCCATATCCATAGAAATACGCGGATAAAAGAGCCCCATAAAGCCAAAAGCAGGCGATGCAAAGATACTCACTGAACCATAGTTTAAAGATTTTTCAGGCAGCCATAGACTTAAAACGACTGCACATAAACCCGCACTGACAATAAAGACCAAAGACGATATGATCTCGAATATAAATGAGCCATTAAAAGGTATTTCAAAAAATACAATCAAGCCAATATCAAAAATACATAGCGAGGTAATAAATGCGATCACGTACGGTGATATTTTACCGAACAAATAACGGAATAAACTGCCATTGTTATAACGTAAAGATCCTAAAATACCTCTTGTACTATATTTATCTTGCACGATTGTATAGGCGATCGATAGCATAATAATTACCTGCAAAACCGTTGGCACAATACCATTTACCAAGGTATAAACATAATTCAGCGTCGGATTAAAAACAGGATGCAAGTCAGTTTCAATTGGGGTCATTTGGCGCAATGCTTGCTGACTATCCAAGCCTTGTGCTTCCATTTTAGCCAACTGTATGCTGGATAAATGTGCAGCAAAAGCCTGAGCCAAGCCACTGTTTAGTGTTAGCCCCATCGACATATATTGCATATTAGAAAATGCAGTGACTTCTGGTGTGAAATTACCCAACATATTTTTTTCAAAATCATTGGGAATTAATACAATACCAAATACTTCACCACTCAACATATCATCAGTTGCATCTGCCAATGTGTCTCTTCTCGTTGCAACTTGTACAGATGGAGAACCCGACAAGCTTTGAATCAATTGACGTGAAGATGATGTTTTATCTAAATCCACCACAGAAACTGGCACATTATTAATCACTTCTCCAGCAAATAAATAAAATAAACCGAAGATAATAATGAGTGGATATAAAAATACTGAGGCTAAAAGTGGCTTAGAACGGCCAATAATTCTAATTTCACGCCAAAATCCAAAGAAGAATCGATCTCGACTCTGCTTGATTGTTGGTTCATGGTTCATAATTTTTCCTAATATGCTTATTGTGCTTTACGTGTATTCCACTTTGCGATAATGCTCATACCTGGTCTTAAACCACTCAATTCGCTAGTTGGCTTAGCACGCACTTCAAAAGTTCTTAAGTCAAACTCGCCCGTTGCTTTTGTTGCACGCCAGTTTGCATATTGACCCAATGCATTCAATGCAGTGATTTTTACTTCTGTTGTAATGCCTAAAGCTGGAACTTCCACTTCAAATACATCACCAATTTTTGCAGCACCTAAAAAATCTTCACGAATATTAAAAGTTACCCACATATTCTTCAAATCAATCAAAGAATATAAAGGAGAACCAGGATTATATAGCTGCCCTACTTCTGCAATTTTTGCAGTGACTTGTCCATCAGTTGTTGCATATACTTTCAATGTATCAACATCCGTATTTACCTGACTTAATGCAGCTTTAGCTTGTGCAACTTGTGCATCAGCAAGATGTTTCGTCTCAATACTTGCACCATTTTCAGCCAATTGTAGATTAGAAGCCGCCGCTAATTTTTCTTTTAAAGCAACTTCATAAGCTGTTTTTGCTTCATCAAATACTTGTTGTGAAACACCACCTCTTTCACTTGCTTTTTGAACACGATCGAAACTGTGTTTAGCTAAAGTTACACCATCTTCTGCTGCTGCTAAAAGTGCTTTTTGTATTTCTATTTGTTCTGGTCTAGTACTGTATGCAACATTTCTATTTGCAACGGCAACATTATATTGAGCTTCTGCTGTAACTTGTTGAGCAATCATCGCAGGATTATCTAAAACTACTAATAAATCACCTTTTTTAACATTATCGCCAAGATCATAAAATAACTCTTCAGCACGTCCTTGTACTCGAACAGAAATATCAACACGATTGGCTTCAACTTCACCTTGAATTACAAAGTTTTTTTGTCTAGTTGATACCCAACCCAAAATTGCAATTAAAGCAATCAGTAATATTCCTAAACCCAATAGAACACGTGTCATTTTTTGCATGGTACTTCCTTAATCGTACGTAAATTATTTATTCCTTATAACATATAAACACATTAAATAATGCTTTTCTATACTCGATTAAGATAATTATTTTTATAATT
>CANRJJ010000114.1 GCA_947630895.1 uncultured Wohlfahrtiimonas sp.
CCGACGATGCAGTTTGCAATCGACATTCTTGTCGAATTCGATATCCCTCACCACGTGCAAGTAGTATCCGCACACCGTACACCACATCTAATGTATGAATTTGCTAATTCAGCGATTGATAATGGCTATTCCGTTATTATTGCTGGTGCGGGTGGTGCAGCCCATTTGCCTGGTATGGTGGCAGCTTTAACTACTTTACCTGTGATTGGTGTACCTGTTGAGAGCAAAGCCCTTAAAGGTATGGATTCTTTGCTGTCTATTGTACAGATGCCGGGTGGTGTTCCTGTTGCGACAGTTGCAATTGGTACTGCAGGTGCTAAAAATGCAGGTTTGTTGGCAGCACAAATATTGTCAATTACTGACCCTGCGTTACAAGATCTTTTACAAAAGTACAGAGATAATCAGCGTGATTCTGTACTCAAACAAAAAATTAATTTGGGAGAATAAATAATGAGATGCATTTTACCTAATCAAAAACTCGGCATTATAGGAGGCGGTCAGTTAGGTAAGATGTTGATAGAAGCAGCCAACCGAATGGGCTACTTCACATTAGTTTATGATCCATCGATCGATGCGCCTGCATTTACTGTTGCTAATCAACATAAAGTGGGTGCATTTGATGATTTTGAAGCATTAAGCGAATTCGTTGCTGAATGTGATGTGGTCTCCTATGAGTTTGAAAATATCAATGCTGATATTGTTAAACGCTTATCTTCAGAACATAAAAATATTCCTCAAGGTGAATTTCCATTATGGATGACGCAAAACCGTATGCGCGAAAAAGAGCATATTGTGAATGCGGGTTTGCCTGTGCCACCCATTGTTATCCTTAAAGACTTAAAAGAAGAATGGCAGTCTTTGCCTGAAAAATTGGGCTTTCCTTTTGTTGTGAAAACATCTGAAGGTGGCTACGATGGGAAAGGGCAAGCGGTCATTAAAAGTCATGATGATTTGCCTCACAAATTAGAACCATTAATGAATGCATCGGTCATTGCTGAAGCATTTGTGGATTATGATTTTGAAGCTTCGATCATTGGCGTTCGCGCACAAGATGGCGACTTTAAAACATTCCCAGTTGCACGAAATATTCACATTAATAATATCCTTCATGTTTCTACTGCAAGTATGAATGAAGATCAGCAATTGACTGATCGTCTTCATAGCATGTTGAAAAACTTGATGGAAAAATACAATATTGTCGGTATTTTGGCGATGGAAGTCTTTGTGAAAGGCGATGAAATTTATGTCAATGAATTAGCACCACGCCCTCACAATTCAGGCCATTACACGATGGAAGGCTGTGCGACTAGCCAGTTTGAACAAGCGATAAGAGCAGTGTGTGGATTGCCTTTAGGAAATACAACGCTTAAACAAACAACGGTGATGTATAATCTGTTGGGGCAACATATTGAGCCTTTATTCAAATATTTACCTTCATTATCTGCTGATGCACATCTTCATCTTTACGGTAAAAAAGAAAATAAACACAATCGTAAAGTTGGGCATGTGACATTCACTGCTAATGGTGGAGAAACTGATTTTTCTAATGCTATTTTTACTCAGGAGAAGTAATGAAAAAAGAATTGTTGTATGAAGGTAAGGCGAAACAAATTTACTCAACAGCAAATCCAGATGAGATCATCATCTACTATAAAGATGATGCGACAGCTGGCAATGGCGCTAAGAAAGCTCAGTTTGATGATAAAGGTCGCTTGAACTCTGAAATTTCACAAATGATTTATGCTGACTTGATGAAAAATGGTATTAAAACGCATTTCATCAAAACAGTGAATGAGCGTGAACAATTGTGTCATAAAGTTGACATTATCTTGCTAGAAGCAATCGTTCGTAACGTTGCAGCAGGTTCTTTAGTAAAACGTATTGGTTTAGAAGAAGGTTTGAAATTGAACCCACCAATTTTAGAGTTTTGCTATAAAGAAGATAAATTCAATGATCCATTGATCAATGATGATCACGCTGTTGCTTTAGGTTTAGCAACGCATGAAGAATTAGATCATTTACGTGTTGAAATGGTAAAAATCAATGATTACCTAAAAGCATTATGGTTAGAAGTTGGCATTGATTTGGTAGACTTTAAAATCGAATTTGGTCGCACTAAAGATGGCGAAATTGTATTGGCGGATGAGATCAGTCCTGATACTTGCCGTTTATGGGACAGTAAAACTGGCGAAAAACTAGATAAAGACCGTTTTCGCCAAGATATGGGTGGTGTGATTGAGGCTTATGAAGAAATTCATCGTCGCCTTAAGGAACGCGCTTAATATGAATATTAAAGAGTTACACGAAGAGTGCGGTGTATTTGCTGTTTATGGCAATAATGATGCCGCTTCTATCACTTATTATGGTTTGCATGCTCTACAACATCGTGGGCAAGAAAGCGTAGGGATTGCTGTTTTAACAGATGAGCAAAAAATTAACTGTGTGAAAGGCGAAGGTCTTTTAACAGAAGTTTTTGCAGATCCTAAAAAGTTACAAAGCTTAGAAGGTTCGATCTCAATTGGTCATGTACGTTATCCAACCAACAATAGCCGTGGCGTTTTGAATGCGCATCCTATTGTTGTTGCGACAACTGATGAATCGATTGGTATTGCATTCAATGGTTCATTAACGAATGCGACAGATTTGAAAATTCGTTTAGAAAAAAACGGCAGTGTTTTCCATACGCATGGTGAAACGGAGCTTTTAGGCCACTTAATTCGTCGTTGCCAAGGCACTTTTTTAGAGCGTTTAAAAAAGAGCTTGTTAGAGATCGAAGGTGCATACAGCTATGTTTTATTGCATAACTCTGGCTTGTATATTGCACGTGATCCGAATGGTATTCGTCCATTATCAATGGGTAAATTGCAAACAGGCGGTTATGTGTTTTCTTCTGAAACATGTGCGTTTGATATCGTTGGCGCTGAGTTTATTCGTGATGTTGAGCCTGGTGAAATCATCACGATTCAAGATGATGAAATTATCTCTACATTCTTAGATACACCGACGACACATGCATTATGTACGATGGAATATGTTTATTTTTCTCGTCCAGACAGTGATTTGGAAGGTAAGAATGTTCATGCTGTGCGTAAAAGAAGTGGCATTGAGCTGTACAAAGAAACGCACGTAGATGCTGATATTGTTATCGGTGTACCTGATTCAAGTATTTCAGCAGCTGTTGGTTATGCGGAAGCTTCAGGCTTACCGAATGAAATGGGCTTGATTAAAAACCGTTACATTGGCCGTACATTTATTCAGCCAACACAAGCGATGCGTGAACGTGGTGTACGCATGAAAATCTCAGCGATTACAAGTATCGTAAAAGGTAAGCGCGTTATTTTGATTGATGACTCAATCGTTCGTGGTACGACAAGTAAGCACATCGTTGCATTGCTGCGTACAGCAGGTGCGAAAGAAGTTCATATGCGTGTGGCTTCTCCTGAATTCAAATATCCTTGTTATTATGGTGTGGATGCGACAAATCCACGTGAATTGTTGGCACAGCAACATAAAACAATTGAATCAATGCGTGAATACATTGATGTTGATTCATTAGCATTTTTAAGTCCAGCAGGACTGATTAAAGCAACAGAACATGAAGGATCACGTGGTGAAAACTGTGGTTTATGCATGGGTTGTTTTACAAATAAATATCCAACCAATATTAAGTTTGATGAGGCAGTTTAAATGAGTAATGCGTATAAAGAAGCAGGCGTAAATTTAGAAGCAGGTTATGAATCCGTTGAGCGCATTAAAAAACATGTAATGAGCACAATGCGTTTTGGCGCAATGAACTTATTTGGTGACTTTGGTGGTTCATTTGACTTATCTGAATTGGGTTATGAAAAACCTGTTTTAGTATCAGGCACTGATGGTGTAGGTACTAAATTGAAATTAGCTTTTGAATTAGACATTCACGACACAATTGGTATTGATGCTGTTGCAATGTGTGTGAATGATATTTTAACGCAAGGTGCTGAGCCTCTGTTTTTCTTAGACTACATTGCTTGTGGTGCAAATAATCCGGCACAAATCGAAGCGATCGTTGCGGGTGTTGCGGAAGGTTGTCGTCAATCAAATGCAACATTATTGGGCGGTGAAACAGCAGAAATGCCTGG
>CANRJJ010000115.1 GCA_947630895.1 uncultured Wohlfahrtiimonas sp.
AACAATTTCAAATCCTGATAAAAATCTCGCATGATGGTGTCATGCATCGTTAAATAACGATTAAAGTTCTTCTGTAAATGTCGACTGGATTTCACTGCATCCACGAGAGACAATGCCACCATTTGGCTATTGAGCAAATATTCCTGAAAGTAATCCGCATCTTCTGCATCAGAAAAATCTATACGACTCATGTAAATTAAAATATCACCATATAAACCTTTAACGTAACGCTGATACAGTACATTGGCATCCACCGATGCTTTACTATGGCTTTGAGAAAAACTTTGTTCGTCAAACTCATCCTTCACAATATCATCCATCGGTATATTTAAAGACAAACAAACCACTTCGCCACTGACTTCACCTAAATGTTGTATCTCTTTAAATACTGCCCCCATCGCAGCGGCAGGTACTGATAAAGACTGATCTAGTAAATACTTTGGTGTAATTGTTTTCTCTTCTTCTACATTTTCATGAATTGTTTCAGCAGTTTCAGTGACTAACAAACCCTTTTCTTCATCGGGAAGAATATATCTTAACCATTGAATTAAAGGTTTTTGTATCCACCAAAACATCAATATTCCAACAAGATTAAAAACTGTATGAAAAAATGCAAGCTCTAACATATCGTTCAGATCTAAATGTTTACCTAGATAATGACTAAGTGCTTCAATCGGTGACAACAACAGTAAAATAACGATTGCTGTTGAAAAATGAAAAACAGTATGTGCTAAAGCTAACCTCTTACCATCACGACTACCGCCGATAAAACCAATAATCGATGTTGAAACCGTACTACCCAACAATGCCCCAACAGTTAAAATGAATGAATCATGCAAGGTAATCTGAGATAAATCTAAAGCGGTTAAAATCAACATAATCGTTGCATGGCTCGACTGCAAAACCATCGTTGCTAAAAAGCCAACCGCCATTAACAGTGCAAATCTTTGCCATCCTTCAATCCCTGATTGGGCAAAATCAAAGTTGGTGGTAAAGTCAGAAAAACCTGCTTTCATATGGGTAATGGCTAAGAAGATAAATGCAATACCGATAATTACGCGGCCCAATGCTTTACTTTTATCACCATTAAATGATGCCAAAACACCTAACACTAATAATGGATAGGTAATGATGGATAAACTTACACTTTGCCCTGCTATTGCCAATAGCCAAATACCACTGCTTGAGCCAATATAAGCACCTAATAAAATTGAAAAGCCACCAGATAATGTAATCAGAGATGCGTTAATAAATGCAATGATTAACAGCGAAACAATCGTAGTTGATTGCAAAATAATAGATGCGCCTGTACCAAAGGTAAATGCCTTCCAAGAGGTTGCTGTACTTTTCGCCAATAACTTTTCAAGTTTACCGCCTGCCAACTGCTGTAATCCATCTGTCATGCATTGCATGCCAAATAAAAAAAATGCCAAACCTGAACACAACTCTATCCAACTAGGATTACCTTTAAATGAGTAAATCAATGCGACAGCTATGATCAAAAAAATTATATTTTTAGTTTTATAATTATCTAATTTCATTTATCCAAAATATTAAGCTTAAAAGAGATTATTATAACGATTATAAAAATCACCATGCGTTTATATTATCCATTACAATCACTTTCACTACAGTTTAAGAAGATCTAAGGTTATGAGTTTCAAATTACCGAAAATTTCATTTAAATCAAGCATCGCTTTTGTGTGCAGTATGCTCATCAGTGCTTTAATTATTTATCCTTTGGTAGGCATACAAAATGGTATGGCTTGGTCTTCTTTTGCAGTTTTGTGTACTTACACCTTATACAATGCCAAGCCCGATCGCAGTAATGCATTTTATATTGCTTTTTGGATTTTTATCATTATGGGCAGTACATATATTGGTCGCTTCTTGCATTTAACGCCATATTTTTATGGTTATTTATTTATTATAACTTATTGTTATTACTTATTTTTTGGTCGAGATCCTGTATTTGATCGTGCGATTCGCTTTGTCATCATCTTATCAACTATCGGTACAACAATGCCTCATGTTACTTCTGGCTTACCTTTAGGTGCAACGGTTGGCTCGATAACAGCGCTCATCATATGCCATTATTTAATGCACAAAAACCATGACTTAGATGCTTTTAAACAGGGCATTTTTACTTACGAAATATTTAAACTGAATACTAATATTATTCCACGAGCATTTATCTATAGCCTCGGCATGTTTGCGTGTCTTTTATTGCCTTTATACTTAGGCGTTAATAAAAATTACTGGGCAATCATCACTTTCATTATGGTCATGACACCGAAAGCTGAAACAGTTATTCTCAATACACTTCAACGTTTTTTAGGCAGTGTAGTTGCGGTCATTATTTTATATTTTGTATTTCAAATACCTGACCAAAAAAGCGTTATTATCATAGCTTTTGTACTATTTTCATTTATTTTACCCATGTGTTTTGGGAAAAATATCGTCCTTGTTGCTTTTGGTGTGACATGTTACAGCTTAACATTGATCGAATTGATTGGATATTGGCATTACCCAACCGAATCGTTATTATTTGATCGACTAGTAGAAACAGCGATTGGCGGCGGCATAGCGATCATTATCAGTGTCATTTTGAAAGCAATGCGTAATGAAAATAAAACTCAATCATTATGACTTGTTTAGTTTTTGAGTAATATTCAAAAACTCCTTACGTATTTCAGGATTATCAAAAGGCACTATTTCTGGGACTTGCATGGTTGAAAATGCTTGAAAATCACGCTGACTGTCTTGCATTAATGATAAAACATCCAATGAAACCTTTACGGTAGAATAAGTATTCATAGCGATTGCTTCACGCGCCTCAGCCTTTTTCAAAATTGCTTTGGCATTTTTAGCTTGATCTTGTAGATAGCGAATATAGCGATCAATCGCCTCTAAAGTTAATTGATTCGCTTCAATGTTTTTATCCAAGATCGCTCTTTGCTCTCTATCTGCACCTGATTTTAATCGTTTTGCTTCACTCAAACTTTTCTTTGCTTCAGTTTTGTATGATTCCAATTGAATGATATAAATGGCTTCTAATTTATAGATAAAATCTTGCTGAATTTTAACCACCATCCGATGCAAAATTGTTGCCATGCCATAATAGCGTTTCACAGCATCAAAATCCTGTGAGTTGGTTTCCATTAAATGTTGCAACTGTTTAGAGACAGCCGTTGCACTATTGAATAGCATAATTGCGCGAATGGTATCTTCACCAGTCACTGTGGTATATAAAAAATCCAGCTGCTCAGGATCTAGTCGAACACCTGCACTTTGTAACTCTTCACTCATTGCAGTGCGCAATTCTAATAAACTAATTTCTAATTCTTCCAAATTCTTTTCATGCGCAATAATTAACTCATCAAAATCCGCTCTTGTCGTTGCTGTCCAAGTTTTAAATGTATCTGGCGTATATTTCATAATCGCACTGGATTCTTCAGAAACTGCAAACAAACGCTTTTCACGCAATTCACGCAAAGTTCTACGCTCTTCCCCAATTCTTTTTTCAACTTTAAAGTAATTTTGGCGTAAGGTCACTAAAGCTGGCAATTCTAAACGTTCAATCAGATCTTCTAAATAATCATCAATATCAGCATTTGCGGAGGTCTTATCTCTACCAAACCATTGGCTTTCAGGCAATCCGAATGATTCACCCAATATATTTTCTGCTTTATCTAAAATATTTAATCCTTTATGGTCCAACTGAGCATAGCTAAGTGGACTTATGATTGCGATCAACCCAATCATCACTAAAGATTGTTTTAAAACATTTCGTTTCATTTTTTTCAATGTTATTACGTCCATTTAAATTCAATATTACATCCAAAATATTGCGCAATCCTACTCTTTTCTAGCGAGCTTTCAATCAATTTTGTTTAAGTATTATTCACACATCCCTATTTTATAATATTGTCACCGATATTTAGTAAGATATACTCAAAATTAAAACCTCTAAAGTGAGAACTTAAAACAATTATGAAGATTTCGCTCATTCCTGCCAAAAAGATTTTTTATCA
>CANRJJ010000116.1 GCA_947630895.1 uncultured Wohlfahrtiimonas sp.
GTGGTTGGTATCGTTTCATTGAGTGCAGGTTTCTTTGATTTAGACTTTGCATTACATTTAGTTAACTTTGGGGCATTAACAGCATTCTTCATTGTTAACGTGTGTGTTATTGTTCAGTGCTACTTTAAAGATGGCCATAAAGATGGCATCAAAAACAAATTTCAATTCTTAGTTTTACCTCTGTTCGGTATGCTATTCATTGGCTACTTATGGTACAACCTAGAAGATATCGCTCTAAAAATCGGCCTAGTATGGGCAGCAATCGGTATTGTTTATCTTGCGATTGCAACGAAAGGTTTTAGAAAATATCCTAAAGCATTCTTAGATAAAAAGAACGCAATAGATTAATATCTAGTGTTCCCCAGCAAACACCCGCACCCAATAGCGGGTGTTTTTGTTTTATTTTACAAAAAGTACAATCCTTGTTACAGTTTTCGCACTTTCATATGATGAGAATATAGAAATGATGAAGTTTAATCGTCTCGGTACCATTAGTTTAATCATGGCATTGATCGCGGGTTGTGCAACTCCTATCGTTGACCCAAGCCTTCCTTTAGAAAAATATACAGCAATTGGCAGAGCAGCTTTAAAAGCACCTGAAAATAGCGGTCAAGCAAGTTTTAACTGGGAACAAGAATCTCCTAAGAATTTGAACCTTATCGTTCAAGGTCCATTAGGCAGCGGTAGAATTGACTTAATCGTTTCTCCTGAAGAAAGCACATTAATCATGGATGATCATACCTATAAAGGTCAATCTCCTGATGCCCTATTTACTGAAATCACTGGATTTGATTGGCCAATCTCTGGCTTACAAAATTGGATTTTAGGTAAACCAAATGCTACTGCGACTGCTATCAAATATGACGATAAAAACCGTATTGCTTCATTCAAAGAAGATGGTTGGAACATTCAATACAAAAAATGGACGAACTATAAAAAACGCGATATCCCTCAAAACATTGAGTTAACTCGTGGCGATGTTCGCTTACGTTTATTGATCGAACACTGGAAGTACTAAACATCATGCAGTTTTTTAATTCTCCCGCAAAAATTAACCTATTTTTGCGAATCGTACGCCAAGAACCGAATGGCTATCACTATTTGCAGACTCTATTTCAATTCATCTCATTGCAAGATGAGATCGGTTTTGAGCTCAGAGATGATGAAAAAATCTGCGCTGATTATCACAATGATGCCATCACTGAAGAGAATGATCTCATCGTCAAAGCCATCCGTTTATTGCAAAAAGAAAGTGGCATCACAACAGGTCTCAATATCACGCTCAAAAAAAACATTCCGATGGGTGCAGGTCTTGGCGGCGGTAGCTCTAATGCTGCTACGACATTAATGGCAATCAATCATCTATATGATTTAAATTATGATTCTGAAAAGCTACAAATTTTAGGTAGATCTTTAGGTGCAGATGTTCCTATCTTTGTTTATGGAAAAAGTGCTTGGGCTGAAGGCATTGGCGATCTATTTGTACCAATGCAACCAGTAGAAAAATCTTATGGTTTAATCATTCCGAACATTTCCATCAGCACACAAAAAGTTTTTCAATATCCAGAATTAGCTCGAAATAATCCACTGGTAGAAAAAAATGATCATCCTGAATATTTAAATGATTGCACTTCTGCGATTTACGCTCTATATCCAAAAATGAAAAATTATATGGATACATTAGACACTATCGGCTTATCACCTAAAATTACAGGCACAGGCTCATGTATTTATATTGAACTTCCAAGTGAATCTCAACAATCAGCATTGGATCAATTTTTACTGCAAGAAGAATTACAGTACAGAAAATTTAAAACTCAAAATCGTTCTTCTTATTACAGCTAAATCTGCCATAAAAATGGCGCATTATGATATGATTCCGTTTGATAATCACCACCCATTCACTAAAGGAGTACATAGTGACTATTATCAAACGAGAAGACATCGTTCAATCGATTCACGATAGTTTACAGTTTATCTCTTATTATCATCCTGAAGATTATATTAAAAACTTAACACAGGCTTATGAAAGAGAAGAGTCCAAAGCAGCGAAAGATGCAATGGCTCAAATTTTAATCAACTCAAGAATGTGTGCAGAAGGCCACCGCCCTATTTGCCAAGATACAGGCATTGTTACTGTACTTGTCGATATCGGTACATCTGTACAATTAGAAGATGGCTTTGACATCACTAAAGCTATCAATGAAGGCGTTGCAAAGGCTTATACAGATCCTGATAATATTTTAAGAGCATCTGTATTAGCTGACCCGATGGGCAAACGCATCAATACTAAAGATAATACACCTGCTGTGATTCACTACAATTTAGTGCCTGGCGATAAGATTGATATTCACGTTGCCGCTAAAGGTGGTGGTAGTGAAGCCAAAACTAAATTTGCGATGCTCAATCCATCAGATTCTGTGGTTGATTGGGTATTAAAAGTTGTACCTGAAATGGGTGCTGGTTGGTGTCCACCTGGTATCTTAGGTATTGGTATCGGTGGTACAGCTGAAGAAGCGATGTTAATGGCTAAAAAATCATTAATGGAACCCATTGACATCCAAGATTTAATGGCTCGTGGTGCTCAGACTCGTGCAGAAGAAGTCCGTTTAGAACTGTATGACAAAGTGAATGCTTTAGGCATTGGCGCACAAGGTTTGGGTGGCTTAACAACAGTATTGGATATCAAAATCCTCGAATGCCCTACTCATGCTGCTAACTTGCCTGTTGCCATGATTCCTAACTGTGCAGCAACTCGCCATGTTCATTTCACGTTAGATGGCACAGGTCCTGCAAAATTAACGCCACCAAGTTTAGACATTTGGCCAGAAATTACCAATACGAATAATTCTGGTAAAAAAGTTAATTTGGATACTTTAACCAAAGAAGAAATTGCAGATTGGAAACCTGGTGATACTTTATTGTTATCAGGAAAAATCTTTACAGGTCGTGATGCTGCGCATAAACGCATGGTTGATATGCTCAATAGAGGCGAAGAATTACCTGTTGATCTCAAAAACCGTATGATCTATTACGTTGGTCCTGTTGATCCTATTAATGATGAAGTGGTTGGTCCTGCTGGTCCAACTACAGCAACACGTATGGATAAATTCACGCGCCAAATTTTAGAATCTACTGGCCTACTTGGTATGATCGGTAAAGCTGAACGTGGTGATATTGCCATTGAAGCCATTAAAGATAACCAAGCAGTTTATTTGATGGCCGTGGGCGGCGCTGCATATCTTGTTTCTAAAGCGATCAAAGCATCTAAAGTGGTTGCTTTTGAAGACTTAGGCATGGAAGCAATTTATGAATTTACTGTAGAAGACATGCCTGTAACAGTTGCTGTTGATACACAAGGTCAATCAGTGCACAAAACTGAACCTGTGAAATGGCAAGCAAAAATTGGAAAAATTCCAGTCGTGATTAAATAATCAAAGAATAAAAAAGCCCAGTTAAACTGGGCTTCAGATTGCTGATAAACCTCGGTATTTTTATCGAGGTTTTTCTTATGAGAGACTTTTAAAAAAAATCAACTCAATA
>CANRJJ010000117.1 GCA_947630895.1 uncultured Wohlfahrtiimonas sp.
AAATCAAAAACATCAAGACATTCGAAACCTAACTGTTTTTGCAGGTTTTCTTGTACATCAAGCCACTGTTGTTTAAATGTTGATACAGGAAATACTGATAACATATCCCATGGATAACGACCGCGCACCCAGTGCCCAAGTCCAGCATCCTTGAACCGTCCAGATAACTGATTATCATCAGAGCGAACCAGCTTCCGTGCCCAATTTCTGACTAATCCTTCAATCTGAAGAGGATCACAAAGTTGCACAGCATAAGATGATAAATCAACACGTGGTTCAACTTGATGTCCTAGCATTCTCATCAAAGCACGTAAAATTTGAATCTGTCTGATCAACGCTCCCGTCAATGGCACATAGCGATCGGTTGATTCATCTGGACGATGTTTATCTTGAATCAATGCCCAACTTTGCTGACTGATCCACTTTGAAAATGGTTGCTTAATCCCTCTTCCTGCAGTGGCAAGATTCATCCATAATTCTGTATACAACGTTAAGTTATCAAAGAGCATCTGCCAATCTTTCTGTTCGGCAGCCTGATTTATCGTTGTTTTTATGCGTGTAATTTCATTTTGTATTTCAGCAATCTTGATCCCTGTCGGGCTACCCACACGTTCACTAGAAGAGTGTATATATTCAGGAATATCAATTTTTATCGTTCTTAAACAATCCGCCCATAACTGTTCAAGTTTCTTTTGATCAAAAGATGCATAATGAATCAAGTTATCATAATTCAGACCTGATGCATTCGTCACTGCTTTAACGACAGCTAAATCACCTTGGCTATGCTGATATAACAACTGCGGAAGAACATCTTTAATACTTTTGAGGCTTATTTCTAATTCTTTAGGCACATTATTAATAAGTGTTTTCACTTCGCGCTCAACTGCGAGTTGACGGGTTTTAATCGCAAGATTTTTTACTTGAGTAATCAAATTATTGAGCTCATTTGGTAAAACTAAATGTAGTCTCTTGGTCCATGGCACATGAAATTTAGATTCTTCTGGCTTTATTTTGAGTGTTGGTGTACCTGCGAAAACACTCAATACATATGCAGATAAAGTATGATCATACAGAATAGTAATATTATGCTGATCAGTGTGTTGATCATACTGATCAGCAATATTGTTCTGATCAGTATTTTGACTAAAATACGGCGCTGTTAACTCACTCACCGAACGTCCTGTAAGTAAACTCAATATTAAAGCTAATTTTGCGCGTAGAATTAAGCTAGTATCAGCCTCACATGGTCGACATAATCTAAATACTTCTTGGATCGAATTTAATGACAATTTCCATTTGGTCCAAACCAAACCAACATTTGCAGCTTCAAGATGCTGAGAAACAGACTTAGAGGCATAAAAACCTCGAATTAAATCGGATTGTTCTGCCAAAAAAAATGTAAATAACGGCTCCAATGGTGTTTCATCTTCTTCAATATCATCATACCCAAATACATCAGTGACCAGACCACGATGTATTTCATCCATATCCTCCAAAGGTTGGATGGCAATACTTAATGAGCCGTATCGTTGCAAGATCAGTTTTTGATGCTTTACCCCTATACGGTGTAAAAACTCTCGACGTTTTTTCTTATTTTTTAGTGAATCATTTCGCCAAATTTGTGATAAAAACAGCTTTAATGCATAAAAAACTTCCTGTAATCGCTTATCTTTACAAACAGCGGACATTAGATTAATCAATTGTTTTGGTTCGTTATTGATCAGTAATTTTTCGATTAAGCGCTTATTTTTATAGACAGCGGACATTAGATTAATCAATTGTTCCGGTTCATTATTGGTCAGTAATTTTTCAACTAATGGCTTATCTTTACAAACAGCGGACATTAGATTAATAAATTCTTCCAGTTCTTTATTGGTCAGTAATTTTTCGACTAAGCGCTTATTTTTATAGACAGCGGACATTAGATTAATCAATTGTTCCGGTTCATTATTGGTCAGTAATTTTTCAACTAATGGCTTATCTTTACAAACAGCGGACATTAGATTAATAAATTCTTCCAATTCTTTATTGGTCAGTAATTTTTCGACTTGTTCTAAAATATCCTTATAACTTGGATCACCCAACAGCCTAATCGCTAAAAAGGCGTTATAGACACGAGAGCCTTTTTGATCTTTCAGCTTTATGCGTCCATCACCATTTAAATAATCACTATAGAGCGTTAAAGTATGTACCTTTTGTTGATAGTGAAATATTTGCTCTAAAAACCAAATGATTAAATTATCAAAACGCTCATTACTCTCAATTCGGCCTGCTTGAATCAAGAGCAAGTCACAAATTCCGCTGTCTCCAGTGTATGGACGTAATGGCGTGGGTGTATGTCTATTTCTATCTATTGTTCCTGAGAAAAAATGTGAATGTTCTGGAGATTCCTTTAATGTACTAATGATCTTTAAAGTATTAAGCTCATCACGAAATCCTGGCAATTCTTTATCACCAATCAATGTGAAAATTCGCTGACAAATGATAACAATACCAGCTAAGCTATAATGAGCACGTAACAAAAATAATGCTTGGATAAGCACTTCTTCTTCTATATTTTCATACAGCTTCATCCAGTCTCGAAGCTGCTCAAAATGAGTCTTCATGGCATATTCCTAAGACGATAAATCCATGCTTTCTTAAAGTCTGTTAAAGTTAAAGCAACTTCAGCCGTTGGTGCCACACAAACAATTTGCTTCTTATGTTTTTGATAGAGTTTCTCCAGTTGAGGTAAAAAAACAAAAAAGTCAGCTAAATGAAAATATGGTTGCACAGACTTGCCAAGCTCTTTTACTTTAATTTTTTCTGATGGCAAAAGCTTTTGGGCGATATAACCTGCTAAAACATTTTCGATTAAAAAAGTACCACTAACCACTGGTGGTGCCCAACCTACTAATTTTCGAACAAAGAAAATCGGAAGATTTTTTAAGAAATGATGTGTATTTAAAAACAAAATCATTTCTTCTAGATCTAAATTCTTTATTCGAAGTTCTTTTGCTACAACCAACGTATACTGCGCTGTATTTGCTTTAGCCCAATGTCTTCTTTTAACACTGTTCTTCAGACTTTTTACATCACATAAATCCATGTAGACAGCAAGTAATAACTTACGATATGCCGCGAGAAGTAGTAGTGCTTGATTTTTTATTTCTGCTGAAAAACTATTCGTTTCCTCATTGCGTAACATCATTTTTAAAACCAAAACTGGGCATGGTTTTTTAAACCTGCCTTCAGATATTGTTAATGCATCAATGAGCAATGGAGTCATCATTTTTTCTTCTTAGTTAATTTTTTTAGCGTTGAAATAATAGACTAGCATAGTCCCAAATATAAATAAATTTGAATCAA
This sequence comes from uncultured Wohlfahrtiimonas sp., assembly GCA_947630895.1. Lineage (GTDB taxonomy): Bacteria > Pseudomonadota > Gammaproteobacteria > Cardiobacteriales > Wohlfahrtiimonadaceae > Wohlfahrtiimonas. The sequence goes on from CANRJJ010000117.1 coordinate 3,349, forward strand.
TCAAATTTACATTTTGATAAAAAATATTTGATTTATATAATCTATTTACTAACTTTATTTTTACACCAATCTAAGATATTTAGCTTATCATGTCAGCCTATTTGCAACAGTGCCAACAA
>CANRJJ010000118.1 GCA_947630895.1 uncultured Wohlfahrtiimonas sp.
GATCATTTAGGGAGATGGATTGTTCAGTGCAAGCCAATGTAAATGTATTCACAATCTCTGTTTGATCTCCGCTACGAATAGCCTTTATCACGGGCGACATCATTCGAGTTAAATCTTTGCTGAATGTTTTCATCTTGATTGGATCAGTTTCTAAACCATAACTTGGCACAATGCAATCATAGAGGTAAATGGCTTCAAATAGCTCGGGTTCTTTTAATGCAGCTAATAATGCAACATGGCAACTGTAAGACCAAGCGAGAATGCTGACTTTATCGGTAAAATTTGCTTGGCAATATTCAATGAGTTCAGCAGCATGAGCTTCTGTATTGAAGAGCTCAGCGGAAAGTTCAGGATTATTCGAAAAGCCATTCATTGTATAGCTATGCGCTTCAAATTCATTGGGTAAATATTCAAAAGCAGATAACCAAGTACGAGCGTCACCCAATATCCCATGCATTAATACAATGTTTTTCATACTAAAAAAGCCTTAAGTAAACCATTTATTAAATTATAAAGTTTACATGATAGCGAAAATTATCTTATGATGCTTTCCTTTATTTAGTTATCAATGGATGTTGGCATGAATCATTGGGAAGTGCGCATAGCCGATTTTTTGCATCAGCAAGAAGAAAAGCATAGTTATCGAGTGCGAAAAGTTGCTCAGAATTATGATCATTGCTTAAATTTTGCTTCAAATGATTATTTAGCGCTATCACGATCACCTGAATTGATTCAGGCTTGGCAAAAAGGTGCTGAAAAGTATGGTGTAGGTAGTGGTGGCTCATCTCATGTTTCTGGTTATCATGAGCCGATATATCAGCTAGAAAAAGAGCTGGCATCATGGTTAGGCTATGATCGAGCGGTGGTTTACTCGACAGGATTTGCCGCTAACCAAGCTTTGATACAGTTATTGATCGAAAAAGATGATCGAATTATCGCGGATAAGTTAATACATGCTTCTTTGGTAGAAGCAGGCATGAATTCTGTCGGTACGTTTAAACGCTTTCGCCATAATGATGTGAGTGCTTTGAAACATCTGCTTTCTCAAGATGTTGAAGATCAAAAAGGGCAGCTTATAGTTACTGAAGGTGTTTTCAGTATGGATGGCGATGAAGCGCCGTTAAATGTAATTGCCGATACTTTAAATGACACCCAAATTCAGAATGCATGGCTAATGGTGGATGATGCGCATGGCATTGGTGTGCATGGAAATGAAGGAAAAGGCACTTGTGATAAATATAATGTACATCCTGATATTTTGATTGTGACCTTTGGCAAAGCTTTAGGTGTGAGTGGTGCTGCTATTCTATGTTCAGAGCAAATGGCTGAGTACTTAGTGCAAAGATCGAGGGCTTTAATTTACAGTACGGCGATTCCTCCTGCGCAAGCTTATACATTATTAACCGCAATTGAATTGGTTAAACAAGCAGATGATCGCCGATTGTATCTGCAAAATTTGATTACATATTTTAAAGATGAGTTGAAAACTTTAGATATTACTAATAATTCAAACAGTGCGATTCAGCCTGTCATCATTGGAAGTAATGAAAAAAGTTTAGCGGCGTCTAAAAGTTTGCAGGAACATAATATTTGGGCACTGGCCATTCGCCCGCCAACAGTGCCACCGAATAGTGCAAGAATTCGATTAACTTTAAATGCTGGTCATACGCAAGAAGATATAGATCATTTAATAAAGGTTTTACAATATGCAATTGATTAATAAAGAAAATATTGCAATAGCATTTGGGCGAGCAGTGAATACGTATGATCAAGTTGCTGATTTGCAAAGGTATGTAGCTGATCAATTGATTGGTCGAATCTTAAAGAATCAAAGTGATGGAAAGATTCTCGATGCTGGTTGTGGCACGGGTTATGTAAGCCTACAATTGAAAAATCAGGGCGATTATGAAATCACGGCTCTGGATTTATCTTCATCTATGTTGGCAAAAGCACAAAGGCAACAAGCTGCGGATCACTATGTTGAAGGCGATATAGAAAATTTACCATTATTATCTGATCAATTTGATGTTGTAGTGAGTAGTTTAGCAGTGCAATGGTGTCATTCATTTCAATTGGCATTGAGTGAGTTAATGAGAGTGCTTAAGCCGAGTGGAAAGCTTTATCTCACAACATTAATTCAGCCAACTTTATATGAATTAAGCGAAGCTTGGTCGGGGATTGATGCTGAGCAGCATGTGATTCATTTTTTAGCTGAAAGTGATTGTCAGCATGCTTTGGATAAAATAGCAGATGAAATTCATATCCAATTTATAGAGATGAAGAGTTATGCGAAGGTGTTGAAATTTGACAATATAGTGTCACTTTTAAAAAGTTTGCAAGGTATTGGAGCTACTGCGCTACCCGCAAGACAAAAAGGATTGATGGGGAAATCTAAGTTCAAAGCGCTAGAAAAAGCTTATCCAAAATTGGCCAATGATGAGAAATTTGGATTAACATACCAAGTCTTAGAAATTGTCATCGTTAAAGCATAAAAATGAAGGATAGTATGAAATATCAGCCATTAATATTTGTGGGTAAAGTGAAAGAGTCAGAACGCTGCGGCAGAACTGCTATGGAAAAGCAGTTAGTTAATGGTGAATTGATGCTGAGCTCATTAGGCTTAGAAGGTGATGAGCAAGCAGAATACAAATTTCATGGTGGCGTTGATCGTGCTTTATGTCACTATCCAAGAGAGCATTATGCTTATTGGCAGCATAAATATCCTGAGCAAGCAGAAATATTTAAAGCTTCAGCTTTCGGTGAGAATATTTCTACCATTGGTATGATTGAATACAATGTTTATATCGGAGATATTTATCAATGGGGCGATGCGATTATCCAAGTGACGCAGCCACGTTCACCTTGTGTTAAGTTGAATCATCTCACGCAACAAAATGACTTTTCATTAGTGATGCAAAATAGCGGCAGAATGGGCTGGTTATACCGTGTGATTAAATCTGGTATGGTGAGTTCTGATGATCCTTTAGTGCTATTACAAAGATGCAGTGATATCTCTGTAATCGAAGCATCTGCGATTGCTTTTCATCGTCCATATAGTGAAAAAGATGTTGTTCGTCTTTTGAATGCAGCAGGGCTGTCGAGTAGCTGGACGGCAACGATGATAAAAAGACTGAATAACAAGTCCATTGAGGATTTTTCTAGACGATTATTCGGATAATTGAGTTAAATTTCAGTGAATGTTTGAAATATTTTGCTTTAGCTAAAGATACATAGAGAATGTTATGCAAAAAGTCAAATTTATGTTTACATAATGTGGTTTAACCTTTATAATCCTGCGCTTCCGATGAACTTGCTTTTTTAAAGTTAGTGAGATGAAAAATCCAAAAGTTGCCGTAATT
>CANRJJ010000119.1 GCA_947630895.1 uncultured Wohlfahrtiimonas sp.
TTTATATTTTTATTGAAAATACTTATAAATTATATGGTTATATTAAATAGATAGAATGTTGTGAGTAGGTATCAATATGGGAAACTATCATCAAAAACTTATACATATTAAAAAAGGACCTAATTTTTTGCGTGATTGGGAAGAAGCAGTGGAGGATGCTTATTATCATTTAAAAGTTACGTTACCTAATTATGGCAGTGATTTTATAGGAAATATTCAATATTGGCATTTGCCAACGGTGTCATTATCTCTATTGCAATCAACTTCTATTGTGTATGAAAGAATAAAACTGACTCAAACACAAATAGAAGATAGTTTTTTGATGGCAATATCTTTAGATGAATCAATACACTATTCTTCTACAGATTCAAATTCTATAGAGTTTATAAAAGGGCAATATGTACTACAACATTGCTCCGAAAAATATCGGTTTGAATGTAGACAGTCGGCGAATATGTGGGTTATTAGACTGCCGGGTAAAATATTAAGGCAAGTTGTGGGTAATCCTGAGAAATTATGCGGTTATAACAAGCAACTAACATACAATATTTATTCCAATTTTTTAGTGGATTATTTGAAATTAGCGCACCCACAAAATTTATGTTCGGAAAAAAGAAGTGAACCATTTTTAAGAATGGTTGAACAGCAAATCATAGATATATGCTTGAGCATCTTGCAGCAAGACTATGTCAATGCGGCTGAAAAAACATCGTTGATTGAGCAAATACATATTCACAATATAAAAAAACAAGCTTTATTGCATTTATCGAATCCAGATTTAAAGCCGGAAATATTGGCAGAACAAAATCGAATATCTCTGCGGTACTTCTATAAAATTTTTCAGAATAATAATGAAAGTTTTCATAATTGGTTAAATACCGAGAGATTAAAGAAAGCTCATTATTTGTTAACCAATCAACCACAAAATACAATTTTACATATTGCATTGCAGTGTGGTTTTTCTAATCAATCGCACTTTTCACAAAGCTTTAAAAAAGAATATGGTATATCTCCATCAGAAATTAAACGAAAAGCGATCCATTGATTAAATTTTTTGATTAATAATTCAGCAAAGGATCTTTGATTAACTTAACCTATGTCAAATAAAACTAACTGCTATATGGTTTTTGAATGAAAAGGGTTGAATCATTTTTTGAGATAGAGATAATGCTCACCAACAAATAACAAATAACAAATAACAAATAACAAATAACAAATAACAAATAACAAGAATAATAAATAAAGAAGTGGAAGAGACGATATGGCCCCAGAATAGGGGCTTTTATTTTGCCCATTTAAAAAGCCCACTTGAGCTAAGTGGGCTTTGTATTAGTTAAGGTGAAATTATTTATTTGTATTTTTTGGCACTAACCAAACGATAGAGATGAAAGAAAGTACACAGAATAATACGTTAACTAATAATCCTACAAGGCCAGCTAAATTCATATCTGATACTGTTGGTTCTGCACCTAAGATTGCAGTGTAAACAGTTGCTGAGATTGCGACACCAAACGCACCACCTAAAGAACTTGCCATTTTATAGATACCTGATGCTACACCAACTTTTTCTTCAGGAGCATTTGAAATTGCTGTGTCAGTTGATGGTGTTGCATAGAAACCTAAGCCTAAACCAAAGAGTAAGAAACCAGCGATTACAGCAATGATATAAGGTAATTGTGGTAAGAAGGTTAAAGCCATCAAAGCAACACCAATGCCTGTTACAAATGTGCCTAATAACATTGGTTTTTTAGCACCTAGTTTTTGTAAGATGATTTGTCCCATTGGGATCATCGCTAATACTGCAATTAAGTATCCAATTGATAACATACCAGTTTGTGATGCAGTAAAACCACGAGCATTTTGGATGTAGATATTCACTACAAACAATGAACCTGCAACTGCATTTAACATGAAGTTAGAGAAGCTTGCACCACTGTAAGGCATATTTTTGAATAAAGAGAAATCAATGAATGCAGCATCTTCTTTTTTCTTCTCAATGGGGATGAAGAGCACTAATGAAACGATGAATACAACCGCGCTGATTAATACTGTTGGACTAGTCCAACCTAAGCTTGCACCTTTTGTGATAAAGATATTTAAAGAGAATAGAGCAACTACGAATAATACTAAACCAGTATAGTCGAATGCTTTTGCTTCTTCTGTTGATTTGCTTTCAGGAATACCAGTCATTTTGATCAATAATATACCTAATACAGCACAGACGATAGATGTAATGAAGATAGATTCCCAGTTACCTAAGTAAGTGATCATCATGCCGCCAGCTAAAGAACAGATACCAGAACCGCCCCAAGAACCAACAGACCACCAGCTTAGAGCAGTTCTACGAGCATTACCTTCATAGTAAGTTTTCATCAGAGCTAATGTTGCAGGCATGATACATGCAGCTGAAATACCTTGGATAAAACGACCCAATGTGAACATGATTGGACCTGTTGAAACAAGCAACATAATTGAACCAATAATGCTTAAAATAAAACCTAAATATGTGAACTTAACACGACCGAATTTATCAGCCAAACCACCAGCAACTACAATGAAACAACCTGATGCTAATGCAGTCACACTTGTTGCTAGGTTTAGTTCTGCATCTGTCAAACCGATGCTTTCCTTAATGGCAGGGCCTGCAATTAATAGTGTTTGGGCAAAAAGCCAGAAGGTTAAAACACCGAGCACAATACCAAGTGTAAGAAGCCCATTACCCACAAAGTTTTTAGATGTATTTGTTGTCATAGTTTGCTCCTTATTTTAAATATGCTTGAGTTAAAGCTACCCAGTAAGCTGCAGCAGGAATGATGTTTTCGTCATTGAAGTCATAGCCAGGATTATGTACGTTGCAATATCCTTCTTGATCGCCAGAACCGATCATCAAATAACTACCATTAGGATTTGCTTCTAACATAAATGCAAAGTCTTCACTGCCCATGAATTGGATTAATTGATGAACTTTGTCTTCTCCTACTAATTCAATACCTACTTTACGTGCGAATTCAGTTGCTTCTTTACCATTAACTAAAACAGGGCTGCCATTGATGTGTTTGATCTCAACTGATGCACCAAATCCAGCTGCTTGTGATTTAGCGATGTTAGTAATTTGTTCTAAGACTAATTTTCTTGCTTCAACATCTAATGTACGAACAGTTAATTTCATCAATGCAAATTCATTCACAACATTAGGCGCTTCACCAGATTGAATTGAACCAATAGTGACAACTGCTTGAGCAAAAGGAGAGACATGGTAATCCCCCCTAAAAATAATAGGATTCAAAAGTAGAATTTTCGCTTAATATTAATTTAAATAAGTTAGGAGAT
>CANRJJ010000120.1 GCA_947630895.1 uncultured Wohlfahrtiimonas sp.
ACCCCCGACCCTCGCCTTGTAAGGGCGATGCTCTACCAGCTGAGCTAACTACCCGAAGAGGTGCGTATAATATCTAAAGATCTTTAAGTTGTCAATCAATTTCTTGATTAATTTTTATCCTAAAATCATTTAGATAATTCTTCGATACTTTGAAACAAAAAAAGACTAGATTGAAAATCTAGTCTTTCGATATGGTGGGTAGTGAGGGGATCGAACCCCCGACCCTCGCCTTGTAAGGGCGATGCTCTACCAGCTGAGCTAACTACCCGAAAGAGGTTGCTATAATAGCCAACATCACTATTACTGTCAAATTTATATATGATCAAATATTAACCACTAAGCTCCACTACCTACTAAAGCGGTTTTTAGGATATGAGGTTTGATTTTACCCATCACATGCATTTCACAAGGACGACACTTAAATTCCAAGCGAATCTCTTCATCATTATGCATTAATACCATAGGTTCAGCACGTACTTGCCCTTGTACACCCGTCACACCTTTTGCTTGTTTCGGGCACAAGTTATAGGCAAAACGTAAACAATGTTTAGTGATCATTACTGGCACTTCGCCTTTCTCTTGATGCGCTTCATAAGCTGGCTCAATTAATTTAACGCCATGCTCCTCATAAAATTCGCGTGCTTTTTGATTATAAACATTTTCCAAATATGTAATATGTTCCGAAGGATAAATGGCTTTTTCTTCACTTTCAGCTAAACGCGTATCACGCTCATTAGTTTCTACATAAGCCAATCTCACTGCTTCAATCGCATCACGACGGATTTGATTCAATAAACTTTTCGGCATGAATGGTACAGTTTTGATATCAACTGTAATATTTTTAGCTTCAAAAATCGTATCACCTAGTTTTTGTAGAGCTTCATGAATGCCTTGAATGCTCTTTTCAACATTCTGCGCAGCTTCAAAATCACCTTCAATTTTATGACGCAATACGAGATTATTTTCACCTGTGACAACAATTTGATACTGACCATCTTCTTCAATGAATGCTAAATCAATGCCAATTTTACGAGAAGATGATTCCTTCATTAAGGATTTTTGCCAAGCGGTATCGGCATTACGATATAACGCCTGCCCTACTTTTACTTTCTCAATATCTGTCGGCGCATCTTCATGCCAATAAACTAAGTAATGCTTATCTCCAATCTCTTTTACTTCACTGGCTCTAAAACCAACGACTTCACGCTTAACTAAAACATTCAGTCCATCACCATTTGCCAATGGTTCTGACGTTTTGACTTCCAAGTGATTACCACCAAACTTGATAACTTCACCCACTTCAACACCACGGAATTTTGGTGAATCAAAAGCACCAATATCATCTTTACGTGCATTCACGAAGTAATCCGTCGAGCCACGATTAAAGGTTTTATCAGGATTAGGAATAAAGTGATGCACCGTTGTGCCCAATGAACTACGACTATAATCAGGATTTACTTCTAAAAACTGATCCAACATTTTACGGTAGTGAGCAGTAATATTTTTAGAGTACGCCATATCTTTATAGCGCCCTTCGATCTTGAATGAACGTATTCCTGCTTCAACCAAAGCACCCAAGTTTTCAGTTTGGTTATTATCTTTCATAGACAACAAGTGCTTATCAAAAGCTACCACACGCCCTTCTTTATCTTTTAACGTATAAGGCAATCGACAAGCTTGCGAACAATCGCCACGATTAGCGCTTCGACCTGTATCTGCGTGTGAGATATAGCATTGACCAGAAAATGCAACACACAATGCACCATGAATAAAGAATTCCAAAGGTGTATCCACAGCATCATGAATCGCTCTAATTTCTTTTAAAGATAATTCACGTGCTAAAACCAGCTGTGAAAATCCAACTTGGGATAAGAATTTTGCACGATTTAATGTACGAATATCCGTTTGTGTTGATGCATGCAACTCAATTGGTGGAATATCTAATTTCAAGATGCCCATATCCTGCACAATCAAAGCATCCACACCTGCATCGTACAATTCATGGATTTGTCGCTGAACGATCGGCAATTCATTGTCATGAATAATCGTATTCATTGTGACAAAAATTTTCGCATGATATTGATGTGCAAACTCTACTAACTTTGCAATATCCGACACACTATTCTCTGCATTATAACGAGCACCAAAACTTGGCCCTCCGATATAAACAGCATCTGCGCCATGCAAAATTGCCTCACGCCCGATTTCAATATCACGTGCAGGGCTTAATAATTCCAATTGATTATGTTTTAACATTGCTAAAATCTACAAAAAATTAATGAGATACTTTTTCTATTTTTTTACTAATCACATAGCCGATGTACGTCAGAATCAACCAACATGGCAATGCAACAACTGCTGGTTTGAAACTATTTAGCTGCGTCATTGCACCAATAATGACCACTAAAAAGATCAAACAGAAATAATTCACATACGGGAAAAAAGGCGTTCTAAATTTCAACTTTTTATCTAGATTCGCTTTTCTAAAACGCAAATGCATAATGATAATTAATGTCCATGTAATCACTGCCGCTGCAATGGCTACTGACATCACAATCATAAATGCACCATTAGGTACTAAAAGATTAATCACAACAGCAATCAACGTACAAGCTGATGAAAACAAGATCGCAGCATACGGAACATTATTTTTACTTAATTTCAAAAATACTTTTGGCGCTTGTTTTTGCTCAGCCAAACCAAACAACATACGGCCATTACTGTAGATACCGCTGTTATATACAGAGATTGCGGCTGTTAAAATAATAAAATTCAAAATCCCTGCAACATTTGGCAAACCTAATTGATCAAACACCAACACAAATGGGCTAATGCCCGCTTTAATATCTGTCCACGGTACTAAAACCAACATAATGACAATAGAGCCGATATAGAA
>CANRJJ010000121.1 GCA_947630895.1 uncultured Wohlfahrtiimonas sp.
AATTTATATTATGAGCGTCATGCTGCATAATGAAAATCTCCCAAGTTAAAGTGTCTATATTTGACAGCATAGCTCAATTATTACCTAACATTTCAAAATTTTATTCTTCAGACAAATATGATGATAGCTTATGGGTACAGCATGATAAAGTTAAGAGGAGTTTAACGTTTGAAGAAACGTTACAGGATTTTAAAACTATAAATGAGAATGAGATAGTTACACAGGTTATTCACTTGGAATATAAAGAGATAGATGGTAAGTATTTTATTTATCATTTAGATCATGAATATATTATTTATACTTTGGATGAATATAGTAATAGAACAACTGATGTCACTCAAAAAGGTCATAAGAAAGTTAAAACTTTTAAAATAGACAACGCGGAAATCCCATTTTATTTTAAAAGAGAAAATGAGTACTTTTTATATCAGGTATTAGATGCATATTTGGAGAATAAAAAGTTAATTTCAGAATATTTTGCCGAGATGCAGCAGTAGTAATAAATATTAGTATGATACTTTATTGTCTGTATTTTTGATTAGTTAGAAAATAGATGAAATTGAGTATGATACTTTATTGTTTGGGTGTTAACTAAGAATCATATAGTTAGGTGGTTGTTAGTTCCAAACTTTATTGTCTGCTCACAATAAAAAAACCTGCTTTAAGCAGGTTTTTTTACTTCTTGAATAATGGATAATCTCAACAACAGATACCGCATCATTTTAAAATGGCTGGGCTGCCAGGATTCGAACCTGGGGATGGCGGGATCAAAACCCGCTGCCTTACCGCTTGGCTACAGCCCAATAATGTTTCTCAATTTTTAGCCTATTGCTAAAAGAAGCGAGAACTTTATCATTTTTCAGAAATCTGTCAAGCCCTAAAAGTAAAATAGTCCAAATTATCCAAGAATAATGGGCTGTTTGATAAAAAAATAAGCAAAATATTTTGTTGATATGAATCATTGCATATCTTTATATTCATTAAAAAAATGCTTTACCTGCATCCGATAAAATAAATAATTTGGCATTTTTTTCTAAAAAATAATTATTCCAATCTTAATAAAGTCAACCAAAGTGGCAATTTAGGGCTAGGTCTGTAGAATGTTCATCGATATTATTTTTGTATTGATGACATAAGGTGGGGAGTTTTGGTCACAAAAAGAATAACGAAGGTTAGAGTATTCATAAGTATTTTATTATTGAGCTTTATTGGATGTACCAATATTAGCTTGGCACAAGAAATCAGAGATGTAGCGCAAGAAAGTACATTATCGTTGAATCAAATCAGAATGAATTTGGACAGTGTTAATGCTAAAAGAGATCAGATTCTAGCAGAGCTAAGCGTGATAGAAGATCAAGATCATAAAGAAAGTTTAGAAGTAACGCTCGCGCAATTAGATCAGCAAAAACGTAATTTTGAAAAAATGTTTGAAAAAACAGCGTTGGGTGGTCTAGAGGTTGGATTATATGAGGTTTCTAGTACAGAAGAAGAGGAAATCTTGCATTATGATTGGCAAAAAGAGCTGATCAAAATCGTTCAACCTGTTTTTAGCTCGCTACAAAATTTAACGGAATCCCAGCGTAAACGTGATTTTATCCGCACGACAAAATTAGAGTTAGAGCAAAATTTAATTTCGATTGATGAGGCTTTATTACATCTAGATGGCATTGATCAATCACAATTGAATGAAGCTTCTTTAAGACAACTCAACAAAATTCGAAATAGTTGGGATTTAAAACGCTCTTATTATGAAAACCAATTAGAGTTAATCAATTTACAGTATCGTGAAATCGAAAAAGAAGGATCATTATCTGAGCGAGTGGTTCAAGGCATATGGAGCTTCATTACCAATGAAGGCAAAATTCTCTTTTTTAGCTTAGGTACATTCTTTGGAATATTGTATGTTTCTGCATGGATATTACGCAGAATCGTTAGACACCATGAAAGAAAAGTTCAATCACACTTTCATGTAAAAAAAGTCACATTGGTATGGCGAATTATTTTATTAATGTATGAAATATTCTCATTTATCATCGCATTCTCGGCATTGTTAGTGATTTTGCATTCATCAGGCGATATGGTTTTATTTGGTTTTGCCATTTTGATTATTTTGGCGATGATCATTAGTTTAAGAAACTCGATTCCTGCTTATTTCAGCCGCTTGAGAACATTTTTAAATATGGGCTTAGCGCGAGAAGGTGAGCGAGTGATCTATCAAGGCATTCCTTGGGAGATAGAGCATATTAATCTATATTCCGTGTTTTTATTTAATCCATTATTAGACAATGGCCGCATTCGTTTAACGATTGATTGCTTAGAAAATATGGTTTCAAGAGATGTGCCACATGATGAAGCTTATTACCCAACGGTTGCGGGTGATACAGTACTGATAGATTCTATTTATGCAAAAGTCGTAAGACAAACGCCAGAAACAGTCTATTTAAGCAGTTATGGCACTTTATTTGAATATGGCACAGAAGAGTTTGCTGCGCGTAAGCCAATGAACATAACCGCGGGCTATATCGCAAGTACGCAGTTTGTTTTAGATCGATCTCATCGACAAGATGATTTAAACGAAATTATTATCAAGCTCAAAGCGGTTGTGGAAGAGCAATTGGCGAAAGATGGTAATTGTCATGCTTTAGCGAATGCAGTTTATACGAACTTTAGAGAAGTGAATGCATATGGTGATTTAGTGTTTGGCATGAGCATTAGCATGGGCGCGAATGCTGAAGGATACTATTATGCAATTCCTCGATTATTACAGCACAGCGGCGTTATTGCTGCGAATAGATTTGGTTGGGCATTGCCTGAAAAATCAATTGTGAAAATGTAATATGAAGAAAAGCCTATCAAAATGTTGATAGGCTTTTTAGTTTGTGA
>CANRJJ010000122.1 GCA_947630895.1 uncultured Wohlfahrtiimonas sp.
CGTTGTTTATCTCGTTTCTATTTTAGTGAGTCATGTGGGCAGTGTACGCCTTGTCGTGAAGGTACAGGTTGGTTGTATCGCGTTGTTGATCGTATTTTACAAGGCAAAGGTGTTCCTGAAGATTTAGAGCGTTTAGAACATATCGCAAGTAATATTGGTGGTCGTACAATTTGTGCGCTTGGTGATGCAGCAGCAATGCCAGTGTTGAGCTTCATTAAACACTTTGGTCATGAGTTTGCATATTACATTGAGCATGGCAGATCTATGGTTGAAGGAGCTGAGTAATGTCTGAGAAAAAAATGCTCTCTATCGAAATAGATGGCAAACAATTAGATGTAGAAGCAGGGCGTTCAGTAATTGAAATCGCTGATGAAGTTGGTATTCCAATTCCGCGTTTTTGTTATCACGATAAATTATCCATCGCTGCAAGCTGCCGTATGTGTTTGGTTGACATTGAAAAAATGCCAAAACCAATGCCAGCGTGTGCAACGCAAGTTTCAGAAGGTATGGTTATTCATACTCGCAATGAAAAAGCACGTGCAGCGCAAAAATCTGTCATGGAATTTTTGTTGATCAACCATCCTTTGGATTGCCCAGTATGTGACCAAGGTGGTGAATGTGAGCTGCAAGATAATTCTGTAGCATTCGGTGATCAGCACTCTCTTTATTCTGATGAAAAACGCCATTATGAAAAAATTAATATTGGTCCATTAGTAGAAACATACATGAACCGCTGTATTCAATGTACACGCTGTGTTCGTTATGGTGAAGAAATTGCAGGTTTAAGAGAGTTGGGTGGCGTACATCGTGGTGATAGATTAGAAATCACAACTTATGTAAAACATTCAATGGAGTCAGAGGTATCAGGTAATATCATTGATATTTGCCCTGTTGGTGCATTGACTGCTAAACCATCTAAATTCCAAGCAAGACCTTGGGAATATAAGAAAAATGATTCTATCAGTATTCACGATGGCTTAGGAACAAACACTTCTATTCATACTTTGCGTGGCACCATTGCTCGTACAGTTTCTCGTGAAAATGAAGAAATTAATCAAGTGTGGATTTCTGATCGCGATCGTTTCAGCTATGAAGCAAACTTCAGTGCTGATCGTGCAAAAGTTCCGTTAATTTTGAATGAGAAAAAAGAGCTTGAGCAAATTGATTGGATTAATGGCTTGAAAGCAACTCGCATGGCAATTGAAGGTGCTATGCAAAAATTTGGTGCAGATCAAGTTGGTATCTTTATTTCTCCATCAGCGACCATTGAAGAACAATTTTTAACTCGTCAATTAGCTGATAACTTAAAGATTCAAAAAATTGATTCACGCTTTAGACAAATTGATTTTAGCAGTGACAATGTTGAGCCTAAATTCCGTTCATTAGGATTAGCAATCAATGATGTGAAATCATTGAACTCAATCTTTTTAGTAGGTGCTGATCCTCGTATGGAAGTGCCAGTATTGGCGATTGATATTCGTAAAGCTGTAAAAAATGGTGCTAAAGTTGCACTATTGAACACATACAACACAGATCAATTACATCCTACAGATGCTATTACAGCAGCGCCAAATGAATGGGTTTCAGTATTAGCGAATGTATTAAAACAATTATCGGCAAAAACAGGCAAAGCAATCGCTTCTGAATTAACAGCAGTTGTGGATAACTCTGTGAATAACGATCAAGTGAATACAATTGTTGAATCATTCTCGAAAGAAGGCAAGCATTGGATCGTATTAGGTAAAGATGCTGTTTCAAATCCTGATTTTTCAATGATTCGCGCACTTTGCCAAAATATTGCTGAAGTTTCTAATGGCGCATTCGGTTATATTGCAGAAGGTGCAAATATGACAGGTGCTACATTAACAGGTGTTGCACAAGGTAATACGCATGTAATGTTAGCAAATCCATTGAAAGCTTATATTTTAGTGGGCGCGATTGATGCTGAGCATGATTTCATCGAAAGAAAATTAGTTTTAGATGCTTTAAAACAAGCTGAATTGGTTGTAGCTATTACACCATTTGTGTCTAAAACATTATTGGATGTAGCAACCATTATTTTACCTGCAGCAGCATGGGGTGAAACGGATGGTAGCTTGATGAACTTGGAAGGTAAATTACAGACTGTGAAAGCAGCTGCGGCACCAAGTTTTGAATCTAAGCCAATTTGGAAGATTCTTCGCGTTTTAGGCAATGAATTTGAGTTTGCAGGTTTTGATTATATTGAAAGCTCTGAAGTGCTAGATGCAGCAAAAGTTAAGCTAGCAACAGACTCACAAACAAACTTTATGCCATATGCGAAAAACTTGTCTTGGGATCATAAAGCTTCAACAGGATTAGTCGCTGTACCTATGGAATCAATTTATTCAACAGATGCTTATGTAAGAAGAGCGCCTGCTTTACAGGCAACGCCATTGGCTGCTCGTAAAAGAGTTGTGGGTAATCAATCTGTGAATAAAGAAGAATGGGTATTGGAAGGGCAGGGCTTTAAAGTGCGTTCAACGCCAAAAATGGCTGCAAACTGTCTAAGAATACCAAGGGAGTTTGGTTTGATGATTGATTATTACGAAGCGATTGAGGGGTAAATAATGGAAATTATTAAAGCAATTATTTTTTATCCTCTCGTTTGGGC
>CANRJJ010000123.1 GCA_947630895.1 uncultured Wohlfahrtiimonas sp.
TTCATAATTTTAGGTTTTACATTCATGGCTTGTACAGATTCTAGCGCACATTTGTCCAATCGTGAAAAATTCGTAGATTGAATGAGCTCTTTGCGTATAACTTTTCCATTTTGATCAACATGTATACGAATCACCGCAACCCCTTGTTCTCCGCGTTGTCTTGAAATTCTAGGATAGCAACGTTGGATATTTTGAAGAATGGTTTGGTCGCTATTGCCATTAGCAAAGCCAGCAGGGCCATCTACTGAGTTATTGCCTGATCCTTTGCCAACTGAGTTTCTATTGCCAGCGCCTGTGCCTTTTTGAGATTTTTGAGAGTTATTCACCATTTTATTGATTGTGGCTTCTTTAGGCGCTTCTACAATTTTTTTTGAAGTTTCAGGAATGATTGGTTTTGGGGTTTCGATGGGTACAATTGGCTCAATAATTTTTTCTACAATAGGTTCTTGGATTGGTTCAGGCATTTTGACAGGTTCAATAAATATCGGAAAACTCCAATCGCTTTCAATGTTTAGATCAACTGTAATAACGTACTCTTGTGCTTTATGTGCATATTTTGGTGTAAAAGTATCGCTTTCATGATTTAACTCGGTTAAACCTTCAGCGGAGAAATCAGCCATTAGCACATTTTTTTCAACATCCAATAATGTGAAAAATAGCGCAATGTGACAAACAGCGACGATAAAAACAGCTAAGAGTTTCATTGAGAGGTGAGCACTTCCAATACTTGTTCATAAGGAACAAAGGGATCAGTCATAATAAATTGTTGTGTTAAATAATAAACGCTATAAGCAAATAATAGGATAAATAGCACGCTGAGTATGATATTGAGTATTTTCCATGCAGATTGTGCTTTGAGTGATAATTGCAGTGGGATAACAATAATTAAAGTGAACATGGCTAAATAGCTATAAATTAAGCCGTATAAAGGGATTTTAATAGAATCTAGCTGGTAGGGAAGCGAATGAACAGCGGTCAAGATATTATGTGTCGAGAAGTTCTCTAAATATCTTTTTAAGGCGAATAAGCCTTCATGAAATGGGATGTTTAAAGCAAATATCACTGAGTAAATATTGTAGCTTAAGATAACCAATGAAATTAGAAATGCTGTAGGGATGAGCAATAAAATAAATTTGATTGGGGTGAAAATTCGAAAGGCGAATATTCTTATATATATAGTGATTAATGTAAGTGCGATAAACGTAGCAGAAGAATATAAAATAAGTTCACGTTTTTGAAAAATAACGAGATAACTATTGAGAGTCGTAAAGTTTGTTTTAAAATTGAGCTCAAAATAATAATAAAAGAAAACAATGAATGATATAAAAGCAATCAGTAGCCAACTCAACGTAGATAAAGTGGTAAAGCGAGAAAATGTATTATTAGATTTATGCTCTCGATGTCGTTTCATAAATTGCTCTTAATATTGTTTATTTGAAAAATGATTGTAAATAAGAAAATGCATCTGTTCTACTAAAAATTACGAACAGATGCATTTTGAATTATTTAACTTTCCATTTCAGTGTTTGTTTCGCACCTAAAGGAATTAATTGTTCATTTTCTAAATAAGGATAAGCATCTGGTGGCGTCCAATCTTCACGAACCAATGTGATTGTCTCTTCATTGCGTGGTAAACCATAGAAATCCGCGCCGTAATGGCCTACGAAAGCTTCTAATTTATCTAACGCATCCATTTTTTCAAAGGCTTCAGCATAATGAGAAATTGCAGTTAATGCTGAATAACAACCAGCACAGCCACAGCTATTTTCTTTCGTGCTTTGTGCGTGAGGGGCACTATCAGTACCAATAAAGAATTTAGGATTACCGCTAGTTGCTGCTTCAATCAATGCTTGGCGATGAGTTTCACGCTTTAAAATTGGTAAGCAATACAAATGCGGCTTAATTCCGCCAGACAACAAAGAGTTGCGGTTAAATAATAAATGCTGCGGCGTTAATGTTGCACCAATATTATCATTTGCAGATAAAACAAATTCTACTGCATCTTTAGTTGTGATGTGTTCTAGTACGATTTTTAAATGTGGAATTGTAGTGTGGAGCGGTCTTAATTCTTGTTCGATAAAGGTGGATTCACGATCAAAAATATCAATTTCAGGATCACTTGCTTCACCATGAATCAATAAAGGTAAGCCTACTTCTGCCATTTTTTCAAATACAGAATATAAATTTTTAAGTGATGAAACACCTGCAGTTGAGTTGGTCGTTACACCGGCAGGATAAAGTTTTACAGCATGAACAATACCTGATTTTTTAGCATCTTCAATAATTTCAGGGGTGGTATCTGGTGTTAAATAGAGTGTCATCAAAGGTTGAAAGTTTGAACCTTCGGGAATGTGTTTTTGAATGCGTTCTAAATATGCTTGAGCATCAACATGTGTTTTAACAGGCGGTGTTGTATTTGGCATAACGATGACTCGTTTAAAACTTTGAGCAGCATGTGGCACAGTTGTTTTTAGGGCTTCATTATCACGTAAATGAATGTGCCAATCGTCAGGAAAGGTGATAGTCAATTGATTTTGCATGGAAACTCCTTAAGCGGAAAGGGAAGTCGTAAATTTTGTAAAAGCTTTTTTTAAAAAAGTCGATGCATACTATACTATGCCTTCTTTAGGAT